>JANWXX010000067.1 GCA_025057345.1 Polyangiaceae bacterium
CGGCGCCGGCTCTCCTGACCCACGGGCCTGCCCCCTGGCTGGAGCAGAGGATGCACCTGAGCAGGACCAAGACCGCGCGGGTCAAGCATGTGTTCTGTCGCTGGGATGGCCACCCGGCACTGCGAATTCATCGCCCGGTGGTAGCAAGGCGAGCGAGGGCTAGCGAGGTCGAGAGGAGGCCGCCGGGCGAGCGGACACCTCGGCGCAGGGAGGAACGCGTAGGGGCAAGGGGTCCTCCTTACCAGATTCGGGGCAGGAACCGGGCCCATTGGCCACCGCATCCTGAGAGCGATCCTCTGGGCCCCAGGGGCGGGTGCCACCGGGAGCGTTGGCCAGGCCCGCACTGCCCGACCGGCTAGAGCAGCCTAGTGCCAAGAGAAAGGCCACGAAACCGACTGCCAGCGCGCGTAGCATGGAGCCTATGCTAGGGAGAATCTACGCTGATGCCAGAGGTTGAGGTTCAGCGTGGTACGCTGAAGCAAGGCGCAGAGCATGCGCTGTGGACCCACCCGTGCAGATCGACGAGTCAAATCCCCCCCCGAGAGAACCCACGAAACACTGCTCCCCGACGGGGACATCCACCCCGCCCGAGGAGCCCACCCAGCTCTCTCTACCGCTCCCCGAGGTGCCTCTGAGCCCTCCCGTATGGCCTGTCCCTCGGGAGAGTCGGGTCTATGTCAACCGAAACCTGCGGTTGAGCGACATTGATTGGCTGGGCTTCGATATGGACTACACCCTGGCCATCTACCGCCAGGATGAAATGGACCGGATTCAGATCGAAGCAACGCTTTCGGGACTGGTGCGACGGGGTTATCCGGAATTTGTCCGAGAGATTCCCTACGATACGGCCTTCCCCATCCGTGGGCTTCTCATCGACAAGAAGCATGGCAACGTGCTGAAGATGGATGGGCATAAGGTTGTCCACAAGGCGCGCCACGGTCTACGAGAGCTTCCCCGGGAGACGATTGCGGAACTCTACCACCAGCGGAAAATCCGCCTGACCGCTGCTCGCTACCATTGGGTGGACACACTCTACGCTTTGGCAGAGGTAACCGTGTATGCCGCGCTGATCGAGGCCCTGGAACAGCGGCAGATTCCGGTGGATTACGATCGACTTTTCACGGACATTCGGGAGAGCATCGACGAAGCCCACCGTGATGGAAGTATCCTCCAGACGGTCGCCTCGGATCTTCCCCGATTTATCCTCCGGGACCCGGATTTGGCCCAGACGCTCCACCGCTGGCGCTCCGCTGGTAAGAAGCTGTTCCTACTGACCAACAGCCGACTCTCTTACACCCAGGCCATGATGAGCTACCTGCTGGACGGGGCCATGCCCGAATACCCCAGTTGGCGCCAGTTCTTCGACGTTATTGTGGTTTCTGCAGGGAAGCCGGGCTTTTTCGAGCAGCGACGCCCCTTGATGGAGCGGGACGGGGACCAGCTCCGACCGGTGGGTGCAGCCCTGGAGCGGGGCAAGATCTACGAGGGCGGGAACCTTCACGATCTGGAACGGCTGTTGGGGGTCACTGGGGACCGAATTCTATACGTGGGGGACCATATCTACGGCGACATTCTCCGCAGCAAGAAGGAGTCGAGCTGGCGTACCGCCATGATCATCCAGGAGATGACCAACGAGATTCGTGCTTACACCGAGTGCCAGGGACACATTGAGCTATTGGCCGACCTGGAAGACCGTCGCCAGAAGACCGAGGACGAGCTTCGGTACCTGCAGCTCAAGTTCAAGCAGCTCAGCCGCCAGATCGAGGCCCTCTCCTCCCGGGAACAGGGGTCGGTACCAGGGCAGGCGCTGGAGGCGGAGCGAGCCCAGATCAAGCGGCGCTTGGAGGCGGTCCGTGGAGCCTTCCGAGCCCTAGACGCCCAGATCACCCAACTGGAAGCCCATATCGACCGGCGGTTTCACCCCTACTGGGGCTCGCTGCTCAAGGAGGGGGGCGAAACCTCCAGCTTCGGCGACCAGGTGGAGGAGTACGCCTGCCTCTACACCGCCCGAGTGTCCAACTTCTTGGCCTACTCACCTCTGCAGCACTACCGCAGCCCCCGGGATCGGATGCCTCACGAGCTATAAAAAAATAGCGGAAAGGATCCTTGGGGGGTTTGGCGCACCTTGTTTCGGTGTGGTACCGCTCCTTTTGCTGTGACCTCTCCCCGCCGACCGCTCTGGGCCATCTTGCTTTTGTGGGCTGCCGCTGGTCTCGTGGCGCTGATGCCCCAGGCCGCGGCGAAGAAGGCAAGCTGTCCTGATGGCATGGCGACGATCGACGGGAAGTACTGCATCGATCGCTACGAGGCGGCGGTGGTCGAGGTGCTCGGAAAGAGCAAGACGCGCCCCCACCCCCACTACCTGCCGGTGAAGGGCCTCCGGGTGCGCGCGGTCAGCAAAAAGGGGGTCTTCCCCCAAGGGTACATCTCCCGCAACGAGGCCGAGGCAGCCTGCAAGGAGGCGGGCAAGCGCCTCTGCAGCGACGAGGAATGGATCCATGCCTGCAAGGGCAAGAAACCCACCCTCTATCCCTACGGCGACGAGCACAAGAAAGGTCACTGCAACGACGCCGGTCTGTCACCACTCAACCACTTCTTCGGGGAAAAAGCAGGGGATGACCGCTACACTTGGACCACCATGAACGATCCCCGGCTCAACCAGCTCCCCGGGGGGCTGCAGCGAACCGGGGCTTTCGCCAAGTGCCGCAACAGCTACAAGGTCCACGACATGGTGGGCAACCTCCATGAGTGGACCTCCGCCGCCAACGGAACCTTCCGCGGCGGATACTATCTAGACACGAAGATCAACGGGGAGGGGTGTGAATACAAAACCACCGCTCACGAACCCAATTACCACGACTACTCCACCGGCTTTCGCTGCTGCAAGGATGCCACGTGATCCGAGCCCTTCTTCGCTCCACCCTGGACGACTTCCAGGTCGACGAGCTTCCCGCATACACCCCTTCCGGGGTCGGAGAGCACCTCTACATCCATTTCCGCAAGCGAGGCCTCGACACGTTTCAAGCAGTTCGCTACCTGGCCAACCGCCTTGGCGTCTCTGCCCGCGAGGCTGGCACCGCCGGTCTCAAAGATCGTCATGCCGTTACCACGCAGTATGCTTCCTTCCCCTTTCCCCTAGCGCGCCCCCTCCCCTCCCCCGCCGACCTCACCGGCGAAGGCATCGAAGTGCTCTCCCTGGCTCGCCATGGGCACAAGCTCAAGACCGGTCATCTTCGGGGCAACCGTTTCCTCGTCAAGCTCCGCGGGATCGAGCCGACCCAACGCCATCCCCTCCGCTTGGCCTTCGAGCGTCTCGCCGTCGAGGGGCTCCCCAACCGCTTTGGATCCCAGCGATTCGGTCGCGACGGAGACAATGTGGATCAGGCGCGCGCCTGGCTCTCTGGACAGCGACCCCCTCCTCGTGACCTACGCGTCCGACGCCTCCAGTTCTCTGCCCTCCAGTCTGAGTTGTTCCATCGCGTCCTCGACCGGCGCATCGCCGATGGCTCCTGGAACCGCCCCCTCCCCGGCGAACTCCTCATCAGCCCCGGAGGGGGTCGCTACCAACGCCTTGAAGACATCCCTGATGCGGAGGAAGCAGTCCGCTCTGGACGCCTCTCCCCCTCGGGCCCCCTCTGCGGCGCACGCACCCCCCTTCCAACGGACGAGGCTCGCGCCCTCGAAGAAGATGTCTTGCGCAATGCCCTATCGGATCTTCACCTCCTCGCTCAATGGAAATCTCTTGGAGAAGGCGGCCGTCGCGCCCTCCGGATCTTCCCCCTAGAGCTCCAGACCCACCTGCTGGATGATGCAACTGGTTTGCAAGTTCAGTTTGTGCTACCGAGGGGTGCGTACGCAACCACCGTCGTGGAGGCGGTTTGTGCGATTGAGGATGTGAGCCGAATGACAAGGACAACCGACCCGGAGGGGTCGGCCATCGAAGCGGAAGATCCAACGAGTGGAGAATGAAATGAATCTGGTCGAGAACGCCAAGCATCTGATGGTAGGCACGGGCGCCGAGTGGGTGCTGTGGCTTCTGCTTGGGTTGAGCGTGATCTCCATCGCGGTAATCCTCGAGCGAGCGTATGTCTTCTGGAGCCGGCGTGACGACGTGGAGGCGCTGCGAGAGGGGTTGATCCGAGCACTGCGCAACGGCGGGTTCGAGGAGGCGAGGTCGCTGTTGAGAAGGTCAAGGCACCCAGCGGCACTGGTGGCCCTTCGGGGGATGCGCCGAGATGATCACGAAACCTCCCCGGAGGAGGCCGAGGAGGCCATGCAGGCAGAGGCAACGGTGCAGAAGTCCATCCTGGAGAGTCGCCTCAGCTACCTAGGGACACTGGGGGCCAACGCTCCGTTTATCGGGCTCTTCGGGACGGTGATCGGGATCCTCCAATCCTTCGAGGAGCTAGGCAAGTCGGCGAAGGCGCCGACGGCCCAGGCTGCCGCATCCGCAGCGGCCCCCCAGGCGGTGATGTCTAGCCTGGCGGAGGCGCTGGTGGCCACCGCCGTTGGCATCGGGGTAGCCATCCCTGCCGTGTTCGCATTCAACATCTTCCAGCGTACTAGCAAGACCTGGCTTGCGGATGCGGACGTGCTCTCCCGGGAACTGCTCGCGTACCTTCATAGCGACAAGGCTCCAGCGGCCAAGAGCGAGGCAGAGTGATGGGTGGCGGAGGTTCTTCCTCAGACGACGAGCTGATCTCTGGGATCAACGTGACCCCTCTGGTCGACGTAACCCTAGTGCTTCTCATCATCTTCATCGTCACGGCCCGCATCATCGTCACCCAATCCCTCCCCATGGATCTTCCCAAAGCGGCCACTGGGTCAGAAACCCAAGCAGTCTTCTCCGTAGAGCTGGGTGCTGGTGGCGAAATCGTTGTCGACTCCAAGCGCGTCCCGGGGGAAGAAGTCATCCTTCCTCTGGCCCGAGAGGCTCGTGCCAAGAACCCAGAGCTTCGGGCCGTGATCCGTGCCGACTCTGTCGTCCAACACGGTCGGGTGATCCGAGTTATGGACCTCCTCAAACAAGCCGGCGTCTCCAAGGTTGCCTTCGGGGTTAGTCCCACTCCGGCTGAGGCCGCTGCTGTCTCTGCTCCTGCTGCCTCCAACTTACCCTACTCCCTATGACCCAGACCACCCTTGACCCTCCTCCCCCTTCCCTCGTCCTGCTTCGACGCCGTGAGCAAAGTTGGCTATCGCCGGCGCTTACGGGAGCCATGCTGGTGAGCCTTAGCTTTCACGCAGTACCGGTGCTCCAAGCCATCCGGGATCTGGTGGAGGTTCGTCAGTTCGTGGAGGAGACCCGGACGGTCGTGCACGATTTCCTTTGGACCACCTACGAAGTGGAGCCGCCCCCACTCCCAAAAACTCAGGAAGAGGAAAAGCCCAAGGAGCCAGAGCCTGAACCGGCGCCTGCTCCTGCTCCTGCAGCGAAGCCCGTGGTGCAACCCCAGGCCAAACCTACAGAGGCCAAGCCTGTTGAAGCCAAGCCTACCGAGCCTCCTCCTGCAGCAGCACAAGCCGGCAAGACCCTTACAGCAGCGGAGGATATAGCCGATTTTTCCAATGATTTCACTATGGTCCAGGGGGAGGGGCGCTATGCCGGGGGGATCACGGCTGCGAAAGGAACCTCAACCACAGCCGTGCAAGACCCCAACGCCAAGGAGGGGGGCGTTCCCGGAGGCAAGGGGTCTGCCGAGGCACCTCCCCCTCCCCCCCCTTCCAGCGAACCCGACCGGAGCCGCCCGGCGCGCCCAGCCAATACCGCTTGGTCCTGCTCGCACTTGTTCCCCCCGGAGGCCGATGCCGAGGGGATCGACAACGCCACGGTCTCCATCGCAGTCACCGTGCGTCCCGATGGCTCCGTGCAGTCCGTGAAGGTGCTCAACGATCCGGGCAATGGCTTCGGGCGAGCAGCTCGTACCTGTGCTCTGTCCCAGCGCTTCGAGCCAGCCCTCGACCGCTCCGGTCAGCCCACTACCGCCACCACGGCCCCTTTCACCGTGCGGTTCACTCGCTGACCCAGGCCGCAGAAAACCCGGTCCCTCGCTTCCCCCCCAAGCGAGGCTCGCTTATACGCGCTCGGTTCCTATGCCTGAGACCGCTCGAGAACCCGAGAATTTCTCCCCCTACCTGCGTTTCTCCGAGGCAGAGTGGAGCAAGCTCCGGGATGCTACTCCACTACCGCTCACCGAGAGCGAACTGGCAGGGCTCCGGGGCATTAACGAACGGCTATCCCTCCGAGAGGTAGAGAATTTCTACCTGCCCCTGTCTCGGCTGCTGAACCTGCATGTGGCAGCTACCCAGGGGCTCCACCGAGCGACAGATGCCTTCCTGGGGCAAACCTCCGCCAAGATGCCTTATGTTATCGGGATTGCCGGCAGTGTCGCCGTAGGAAAGAGCACCACTGCTCGCGTGCTCCAAGCCCTGTTGGCCCGCTGGCCCGATCATCCACGGGTGGCCCTGGTCACGACAGATGGCTTCCTCCATCCCAACCGGGTGCTGATGGAGCGGGGGCTTATGAACCGCAAGGGCTTCCCGGAGAGCTACGACGTGCGGAGGCTGCTCCGGTTCATGATCGACATCAAGTCGGGGCAAAGCGAGGTAAGAGCACCGGTATACTCCCACCTTGCATACGACATCCTCCCGGAGCAGGAGCAGGTGGTGCAGCGCCCGGACATCCTGATCTTGGAAGGCCTCAACGTGCTTCAGGCCCGCACCCACCCGGAACGCATGGGGCCTCAGATCTTCGTCTCCGACTTCTTCGACTTCTCCATTTACGTCGATGCCGACGAGGATCAAATCCAACAATGGTATGTTGACCGCTTTCTCAAGCTGCGAGACACCGCCTTCCGCAACCCCCAGTCCTACTTCCACCGCTATGCAAGCCTCAGCGAGGAGGAGGCCATCGAAACCGCCCTCCGTATCTGGCGAGAGATCAATGGCCTCAACCTCCACGAGAACATCGCCCCCACCCGCACCCGCGCCGATCTGATCCTTGAAAAAGGCCCAGACCACTCTATGCGCAGTGTGCTCCTACGCAAGCTCTAGGAACTCAATCCAACCAGCGTTCACCACCAAGCAGAGGCAGGGGATGGCCGGCTCTAGAGGAACCTGGAGCGCATGTACACTGCCATCCTCGCTAGCCAAGACACTGCCGGCCTCAAAGATTTCACCGGAGCGTGTGACGTCGCACAGATACCCCTGGAGTACCACCATCACTTCAGCCCCATGGTGCCGATGCGTAGGAACGCCCCCTCCTGGGAGGATCTCCGCGAACATGGCCCCTGGCACCTCTTGACGACTGGCCTCAGCGCCGACCACCATCGGGCGGATTCGGATCCCCGGAGGCACTATAGAAACCCACCCCTGCTTGTCCGAGAGCCCGTGGAGAGCACGCCGGGCTTGGTGGACATCAACCTGAAGTGCCGAAGCAACTTGAGGAGCATAGGGGGCGAAGCGCTCAAGGGCATCCACTCCGGAGAGAATTCGAGCCCAAATCCCACCGAGGACGGGCGAGGAGGATGGCTCCTCCAGGAGCAACCCAAGGTCTTCTTCCAGAGGACTGGGGGGCGACACAACTAACTTGACGAAAATACGAGGTACCCCCGGGAGGGGGTTCCCTGGATCGTCAGTCGAATCGCTTCAGGCGGGATGTGCCTACCTGCGCTCGAGTTGTATGCAAGTGGGGAGGAAGGCTTACTGACTTCTGTCCTCCGCCAGCGAGATTGAAGCGATCACTCGTAGTTCTCAGCGACCTCATTCCAGATCGCGACGGCTACGTCCTCTGGGACACCGATCAGTTCGGCGAGATCATCGTAGAAGGCACCCTCCGAGTCTGGACTGTAATCGCCATCCCCAAGGATGACCCCAGCAGCCACGTAGAGGGCAGCAGCGCGGGCCTCATCGGAGGGGAGCTTAGCGGCGATTTCTTGCATACGAGCCTCGAAACCCTCCTCTTCGAAGACCTCCTCGCAGGTTTCGAGGATGCTCAGGATCCGATCGAGATCTGCTTGGCCATCGAGCATGGAGTGAACGACATTCGCAAGGATCTCCACCTCGTCCTCACTTACCTCCCCGTCCGACGCTGCTGCCAGATAGGCCGTCTCGCAGATGCCGGCCAGGGCGTTGATCGCCGCCTGCTCGCGAGCCTTCCCAATCGCACTCTTTTTCCTCGCCTTACGTGCACCGATCGCCATGGTTTCGATCTCCTGGATAGAAGAACACCAACACACCAAGCACGACGATTTCCCCCTTGGACAGCATAGGAAACCCCGGCCCTTTGACGATGCAAAGGGGAACACGTTCTCTGGCGCCGTTCAAGAGGAGATTCCGTCACCGCTGTGTTTCTCACGGCCCCCTCTGGTACTGCCTGGAATGTCCATACCTTCTCCGGAGGAACTTGGGTGGCTTGGTCAGTTCGCGCTGCAGGAGTACACCTTGGTAACCCTGCTTGGCTAAGGTTCACTGCAGGCGACGGGTCCAGATATCGCCGTTGACGCCGTTGTTGCCGCTAGAGTCCCGGAGGTCGATCCAGACGACGGACGCGCGGTTCACCAGGGGAGAAGTCAGGATGAGGGGATACTGGCTATCGGCGGCAGCACCAGCGGCGGGGCTTCCACTGTTGATGTCCATGCGGAAGATGGCCCCAGCATCTGGATGGAAGTTCTTGCCCAGGTCGATGGAGACGTTAGCCAGCACCGCGGACGAGGGGAAGCGGAGATCCTGCCAGGTGACAAAAACATGATCGTTCTGGCCAAAGGCGACGCGAGGGGTGAGGGAGGGGGTAGCACCGAGACCATCACCGGTGTCGGCGCGGGCACTGGCAGGCTGCCAGGTCTTGCCCCCATCGGTGGAGAAGTTGACCCGGATGTCCTTAGCGCCGCTGCGCGTGTCCTCCCAGGCGACAACGACGCGTCCACTCCGAGCAGCCAGGCTCGGGGCATTGGCGTCAGCGAAGGTACTGTCAAGGTTGACGACACCCTCACTAGCCCCATCCGTCTTGCTCCAGGTAACGCCAGCATTGTTGGTGTAGGCCACGCGGATGGTTTTTTTCGGGGGTCTGAGATCAACCCAACCTACGTAGGCATTGTTCCCAGAGTCGGCAGCGAGGACGATCTGCTCGGAGCTGGCGTTAGCAGCGTTGGGCTGAAGGACGGTGACATGGGTGAAGGCGGGGTCCGCCAGGTTGAGGTCCGCGCGGCCCACATAGGTCTGGGCCAGGCCTGGGATGCGCTTATCCCGCCAGGCAACGTAGATGATCCCGTTACCGTTGCTCGCGATGACCGGGAGCTCACCCTTGTTGGCTCCAGCACCGGTGTTGATCTGAAGGGTGGCACCGTAGGTGGACCCACCGTCCTTGGAGAAGCGGAGGTAGATATTGCGGGTAGGAGAAGCCTGGGTTCCAGCGATCTCACTCCAGATAACGGCGATGATATCCTGGGCTGGCGTGGCACCCGCCTTGGCAACAACCCCCTGAGGGCTGTAGCAGTCCACCGTGCTGTTGGGGGCACTGTCGACACGTACCCCTGCGGACCAAGTGGTGTAGGGGGCGTTTGCGCTGCGAACGAAGATACGGCGGACACCACCCTCGAAACGGGAGTAGGCCACATAAGCACGCCCCGGGCGAAGGAAGACATGAGGCTCTACCTCAACGTTGCTTTCTCCCGCGATGAGGAAATCGTTGTTTCCCCAAGAAGATCCAGCATTGGTAGAGGCCCGCCCGTAGATATCACCGCCACCGCTGCGCCCATCAGCGTACGCCACCAGAAAGTCGCTATCTGCCGAGGCCCCCGAGAGCTGGAAGCTGGAGTGCTGTCCCTGGTTGGAGTTCCACGTGTCGAGGCGTGTGATCCCTGCGGCCGGGAAGATACAGCCCTCGTTGACCTGACCGTCACAGTCGTTGTCAAAGGCGGCGCTCGTGGTATTGGCGGGACCGTCGCAGATCTCAGCAGTGGGCTTGGTATCCCCCACGCAAGTCAATGTTCCTCCGAGGCACTGCTGGACTCCGGGCTTGCAGGCGCCGACGCTGCTGCCGCAGGCTCCACCCACGTCGGTGGGGTTATCATCAACAATCCCGTTGCAGTCGTCGTCCTTTCCATTGCAGGTTTCCGGCTTCGGGTTGACCTGCCCTTGGCACTGGATGGCGCCGTTCTGACAGACGGTTGTTCCAAACTTGCACTCACCTACCTGGGAGATGCCACAGGGAATGCCCACAAGCGGCAGCGGTGCCTCGTCCGTTTCGCCGTCACAGTCATTATCGATCCCATCGCACACCTCGGTGCTCGGGCCCACCACCTGGACGCAGGTGGGCTGGCCACCCTGGCACAGGGTCTTGCTCTGGCAGGCTCCCACAGACGCCCCCGGATCGCATTGCTCCGGCAGAGGCGGATTGAAGCCCCCCCCCGGCGGGTTGTCTGCGATACCATCGCAATCGTTGTCGAGCCCATCGCACACCTCGGGACCAGAGGGGGTACAGTCGTACTCGCAGCCGTTGGTGTTATTCCCGTCACTGTTGAAGAATCCAGGCTTGCATCCGGTGAACACGCAAGTCGGCTGACCGTTCTGCTGTTGGCAGGCCACGGTGGCATTGGGGAACAGCACGTCGCATCGCTTCCCGCAACTCCCGCAGTTGTTCGGGTCTGACGTAAAATCGAAGCCCTCGTCGATGTTGCCATCGCAGTTGTTGTCCTTGCCGTCGCACAGCTCGTTCCCACTGGTGGGTATGCAGGCATACTCGCAGCCGTCCGATGGATCTTGGTTCAAGTCGTAGTAGCCGAAGAGGCATTGACCGAAGGTACAGGAACCATCCGGCTGACAGACTCCTGTAGCGAACGGGAAATTGCAGGTAGATTGGCAACTGTATTCGCAGCCATCCGATGGATCCCCGTTCTTGTCCAGGTAGCCATCTAGACAAGCCCCCAGCACGCACTGGCTATCCTGGCAAGTAGGTACCGCATTGGCAAACTTCCCTGCACAGCTTACCCCGCAGGCACCGCAATTCTTCGGGTCGCTGTTGGTATCCACCTTGTCTGAATCATCGACAATGCTGTTGCAGTCGTTGTCGAGTCCATCGCAGATCTCGACCCCTCCGTTGGAAACCCCACAGGCATACTCGCAACCATTCTTCGGATCCTTGTCGAGATCGGTGAACCCAGGCAAACACTCGGAGATCTGGCAAGCGCCCTGCGCGCAGGTGGGCACCGCATTGGCCAAGATGCATGGGCTCTTGCAAGCACCACAGTGGTTGATGTTCCCCGAGGTGTCGACATCCTCATCAATCAGACCGTTGCAGTTGTTGTCTGCGTCATCGCAGAGTTCAACCCCACCATTGGATGGCGTACAAGCGTACTCGCAGCCATCTGTCGGGTCTTTGTTGAGATCGTAAAACCCTGTCCCGCAGTCGAGAATACATTTGCCCCCCACACAAGTAGGGTTAGACCCTGGAATCTGGCAGACGTTGCCGCAAGCCCCGCAGTTCTGTGGGTCGGTTTCTAGATCGGCGCCGCAGTCATTGCCGGCAGCCCCGGCATTGCCACCGACCACCACCACGCTGCCACCGTTTCCGCCTTGCCCTGCACCGGATGGCCCAGAGCCACCGACCCCAGCCGCTCCTCCGCCCTGGGGGCCCTCGCAATTGAAGCAAAATGCCTCCGTGGAGCACCCAGCCAGAAACACTGTCGGACCAGCTACCATGAGGCAAGCAAGCACTGCACCGAAGCCGGTACGAGCCATCACGCCACCTCCTTCTTGCTACCGAGACGCCGACCCCGAAGCAGACTTGCAAGTAGGCTTATGAGCCCGACACCGAGCCATCCAGGTGCCCGGTTTGGTCCTGTCCTGCAAGTACAGCCGCCGCCTCCCGTAGCGAGCCCCCAGCTATCTGGTTTCCCGTCACCGTCGCTGTCGAGGCCGTTTACCATCCCGCCACTCGCAGCACTGCCACCACTGGCACCGTTCCAGCCTCCACCTGCCCCTCCCTGGCTCGCACCTCCAGCCCCCTGACTCTGACCAGATGTGCCTCCTTGATCCGAACCGGCCAAGCCACCGGCACTTTGGGTTCCTCCCTCCGCGGAGCCACCCACTCCACCGCCTCCAGCTCCTGCTGCGCCACCCTGCCCAGCGCCGGGCTTGATGCAGTAGCCGCCGATGCAGTCAAGTCCTCCGGGGCAGTTGGAGAACTCACCCTGGAGGGTACATTTCTGGGCGCACTGACCGGCAATGCACTTGGATTCACCGGGGCAGGGGTCGGGGGCATCCGCGGTGCCATCGCAGTCGTTGTCTTTACCATCGCAGATTTCCGCTTGGGGGCCTACGGCACCGAGGCACTGGAACTTGCCTCCCAGGCAGACGGTCTTGCCAGGCTTACACTCCCCCTGCAACGGGAGGGAGAGCCCATCAGGGGGACAAGGCTCGCCGACACCGGGAAGCACCAAGGGGCCAGCACCGTCTGGATCTTCGTCGGCAACGCCGTTGCAATTGTTATCAAGGCCGTCGCATACCTCCTCGGAGGGGCCCACTTCTCCTTCGCAATCTAGCTTGCCTTGAACGCAAACGGTCTTGCCCTGGCTGCACTCTCCAGCGTTGGTGCCGCAGGGTTGTCCAGCATCGGTGGGATCATCGTCAATGAGGCCGTTGCAGTCGTCGTCTAGCCCATTGCACACCTCGGGCGTACCCACACCTCCGGAGGTCAGGCAGACCAGCTTTCCGCTCTTGCAAGCAGAGAGTCCAGCGCCGCACTCAGCACCACCGCAGGGGACACCGACACCTGGGAGCTTGTCTGCGTTCTCGTCTATAAAGCCGTTGCAATTGTTGTCGAGGCCATCACAGATTTCCTGGGAGGGGCCTACAGCACCCTCGCAGACCAGCTCGTTCGTCGTGGGGTCACCGGGAACCTTCGGCTTGCAGACAAGCTTTCCAGGCTCGCAAGCGCCAATGCTGTTACCACAGAGCGCACCAGTATCCACCGGGTCGTCGTCGATGGCACCGTTGCAGTCATCATCGACGCCATTGCAAACCTCAGGGGCCGGGAGAGTAAAGCCGGCGCAAACTTTGACACCACCGATGCAGAGCTCGGTGCCGGAGGTGCAGACATTGACCCCTGGAGGCGCACACTTGGCGAGGAGGTCCACCGGGTCTTCGTCGATCTCACCGTCGCAGTCGTTATCCTTGCCGTCGCAAAGCTCGGGCTTGGGCCCCTGGTAACCAGAGCAAGTAAGCACACCAGCGTTGCACACGAAGGTACCCGCCTTGCATTCACCGTCCGTCGGATCGTTTCCCGAGGGAGTGCAGGGGATGCCAGCGTCCGTAAGTTGGTCGTCAACGAGCCCGTTGCAGTCGTCGTCAAGGCCATTGCAGATCTCTGGTTGGGGGCCCTGCTGAGGGACACAGGTAGGAACGCCACCGATGCACTGGGTCGAGGCGCTGCAAGCCCCCTGCTGCGGAGGACAGGCATTTGGCAGGTTGTTAATGTTTTCGTCGACCTGGCCGTTGCAGTTGTTGTCCTTGCCGTCACAGACCTCTGCCGACGGCAGCACCGAGCCCACACAAAGGGCGGTCTTATCGCCAGGTCCGGTGCTGGCGCATACGGTTTTGCCCGCCTTGCATTCGCCTTTGCCCTGGGTGTTCGGGGGTCCCGTGTAGCAGTCGCTTCCCACATCCGTAGGGTCATTGTCCACAAGGCCATCGCAGTTATTGTCAAGGCCGTCGCAGATCTCCGCAGATGGCGTGCAAGGCACCACCAAACCTTGCACCAGGATCAGCATATCTTCGAAGTCGTTGTCACCCCCCCGGTACAGATCCTCAAACCCGAAGTAAAAATCGTCGAGGCGCTTGCCCGAGGCATCGGTGCGCTTGGTCTGGTAGACCAAGTGATGCACGTAGTTGCCGTCGCCGTTGATAGCCTTCTCCGTGTAGTAGATCCGCCCCACGCAAGCAGCCACCTTAGGGTTGCCGCAATTGCTCGTGGTGCAGGAACCCGACTGGCCCTGGGGCGTCACCAGGAAGAACCCGATGGCACCACCCTTGTAGCGCCCCGCAAGGAATTCTGCCTCGAAATCTACCGTGACCTGGGAGTTCGCCGCCGGGGTGGGCTCGTAGTTGATCGGGGTGCAGGTGAGCACCGGGTGGAGATTGTTCAAGTTCGAGAGATCATCGCCGACGTTGTACCAGCCGAAGGTGTTCTCGAAGCCGGCCCCCTCCAGCAGGTCGATGAAGGTGACCTGGTTGAACTTGCCGCCAGTCTTCGGCACTGCAAACACCTGGGGAACCTCGGCTGCATCAAAGATTGGGTCGATGGGCCCCTTGGGGCCCGCTCCAGCCACAATAGGCGGCATCCCCGTGTTGGTGAACGGGGCCCCATTCTCTCCCTTGTTCAACCCGGGGACGATATTGTTGGTCTGGGGGCAGATGGTCCCATCGATCTGGAGCACAATGGCCCCTGCATCCCGTGAAACAAGGAGCCCCCCAAGGAGCGCAAGACCAAGAACAGGCAAGGTAGAGGCATGTCGCATGGTACCAGTGTACGAGAGTTCCCTTACCTGAGGAACTCTCCTCTTCCGGGTCAGCTTTCTTCCTGGCTAATCTCCCCACCGTGAAGAATGCCGAGTCCAGGCGTCAGTGGATCCTCCCTATGCTGCTCTTGGGAGGGGCTTCTTTGACTATTTTTGCGGTTCTTTTTGCCCTGGATCATTTCTACACCGGCCACGGGCCCTACAAGAACCCCAAGACCTTGGGAGAGCGGTACTTTGGCTTTGACCCGGACAAGATCGCCGATTCGGTCAGCGCGCTGAGCGGGATGATTGCTGCAGTTCTGGGCATCGTCCTCACCGTGGTTAGCATTGTGGTCCAGCTCTCGGCGGAGCGTTACACCGGTGTCGCCAAGATGTTCTTCCGGGATAGGACGAACCTGACCGCCCTCAGCTTTTACGTTATCTCCTGCGTTTGCGGCATCTGGTTTAGCGTTTCCCTACGGGATGAGTGGGTGCCCAGATTGACGCTGCTTGCCGTCATGTCCTCCACAACAGCGGGGCTTGTGCTAATGGCCCCTTACTTCGCTTATGTTTTCCGCTTCTTGGAGCCAGCCAACATCATCCACCGGATCTCCACGGAAGCCGTGAACATTGCCCGAGCTGGTACCCAAGAGAAAGACTCAGAGAGGCAGGCGGACCTCCAAGATGCCACCCTCTCTGCCATGGAGGAGCTGACCGACATCTGCAGCAACTCGATTTCTGGCAAGGACAAGATCATCGCCAGTAA
>JANWXX010000680.1 GCA_025057345.1 Polyangiaceae bacterium
AGTTCGCGCTGCACTTCTTCGGGTTTAAGGGCGCGCTGGGCGAATCGGGTGCGGCTAATGCGCTCGCGCTCAGCATCGCGTTCCCACTTGTGATGCAACTGGGTCACATTGGGCATATCCAAGCTCAGCTCAAGCTGCTCTGGATGCTGCGCCTGCTTGCGGAGGAAGAGCGCTTGAAGCACCGCTTGCATAACGCTTTCGCTTTCTTCTGGCACGGGCACATACGTGCCCAGCGCTCGATGAATCTCATTCGCCTTATCCAGCAGCACTCTAATCACAACGCCATCAATGGGGTTATCACGCCCAAAGAACCGCACGGCTTTGACCGTTTCGGCTGGCTGACCGTAGCGATCGATGCGACCTTCGCGCTGCTCCAATCGGTTCGGATTCCACGGCAAGTCGTAGTGCACAACGGCAGTGAATTTTTCTTGAAGATTGATGCCTTCCGAGAGGCAATCGGTTGCAACGAGCACGCGTGGTTGATCGGGCTTGATTTTCTCAATTTTGGCTTGTCGCTCTTCGTCGCCCATCCGCCCTGTGATGCAGACGACCTGCACGTCTTGCGATAGCGTTTGGCGCAGGTGCTCAGCCACATATTCTGCCGTGGCGACATAACGACACCATAGAATGGGATGGAAGCCCGCCGTCAGGAGACCTTGAACAACTTCAATGGCGCGGCGCAGTTTGGTGTCGTGATCGGGTCCATGCAGCGCTTTGGCAGCCTTTGCGAGGTTTCGCAACTGACGTCGGTCAGCCTCCTGCAGGGTCGCTTCGGTGGCTTCCATGGGTGGCGCTGGCGATTCATCTTCGGTGCGCTCTTCGGTGGATTCAAAGACGAAGGGTCGGAACGCTAAGTCAGGTTCATCTTCTTCCAGCAAGAGGCTTGCTCGATTTGTGAGCGCCGCCACTGCGGCTGCTGGGCTTGACATCACGCATCGCAGGAGCGCTAATGC
>JANWXX010000681.1 GCA_025057345.1 Polyangiaceae bacterium
AGGTTGATTTGTGTTTCAATCCCCATACGGGGAACCAGCTTTTGCTGGAAGGCCGAGAAGGATAGGAGAAGCACATGGACACCAAAACCGTTTCAATCCCCATACGGGGAACCAGCTTTTGCTGGTGGTGCAGTTGATGAGGCTTCAGTACGTCCCGGGTATTTGTTTCAATCCCCATACGGGGAACCAGCTTTTGCTGGTGGTGACACCAGCTGGTATTACACAAGAGAGAAACTCTTGGTTTCAATCCCCATACGGGGAACCAGCTTTTGCTGGTGTGAGGGAGAGGGGACATGCCCCCTATGCAGGTGGGGGGTTTCAATCCCCATACGGGGAACCAGCTTTTGCTGGATAACATCAAGGCGGGGGACCCGGGCACCGTCGACAGCGGGTTTCAATCCCCATACGGGGAACCAGCTTTTGCTGGACCGAGACTCTCTCGGACTTCGTTAACGCCCTGCGTGGGTTTCAATCCCCATACGGGGAACCAGCTTTTGCTGGGAGGTCCACGCAGAGAACCTGGAGACCATGGCGCGTCATGTTTCAATCCCCATACGGGGAACCAGCTTTTGCTGGCCATAGAAGCGAAGAGATATCTGTCTGGTCCACCCCCAACTGTTTCAATCCCCATACGGGGAACCAGCTTTTGCTGGCTGGTTCCCCAGGGAGGTTTACTCAGAGAAACCCCGGCGGTTTCAATCCCCATACGGGGAACCAGCTTTTGCTGGCAAGCCTCCATGGCCACTACCGGCCACGTATCTATAAAACTTGTTTCAATCCCCATACGGGGAACCAGCTTTTGCTGGAGATGATCCCAAAACGAACTGAGCGCATGCAGCCTCTGCAGTTTCAATCCCCATACGGGGAACCAGCTTTTGCTGGAGAAGCGAAGAGATATATTTCTTCCCCCCCCCCTGAGCGGGTTTCAATCCCCATACGGGGAAC
>JANWXX010000682.1 GCA_025057345.1 Polyangiaceae bacterium
GGGGGCGGGGATGAGGTAGGCGTGAGCGTTGGAGGGGGGGGAGGCGCTGAGGTTGTGTCTTTCTTGTCGTCCTTGGCCTCCCCTTTTTTGCTGCTTGTATTGGGTCGCCGAGAGGACTGCTGGACTATACGCTCCGAGGGCAGTGCATCCACGGAGATGATCGTAGTCGTCGGGGCGGAGGGTTCGGCGGAAGCTGGTGCAGGGGAGGAAGCTGGTGCGCTGACAACCACCAGCACCCCTGCAGGGAGAGACGAGCTCGGAGCCACAGCGACGGAGGTCGAGGCAGATGGAGTGCTGCGGAGGTTCCAACCTAGGAAAGCAAGAGCGAGCAAGGTTACCAGAGCGACAGGGATCACAACCCGGTGCCGGGAGGAAGCAGGGGGGACAGGGATAGATGTAGATGCAGGAACTTGGGGGAGCGCCATCGCACCCCCGGTGGTGCTAGGAGGCCGGTTCCCCGAAGAGGATGCCTCGTTCAAGGCTGCGACGACGTCCCCCGAATCGAGAGCAGGGAGGGCGGCAAGCTGATCGCTGGAAGGGGGCGAATGGGCAGGAGGCAGCTTGGGAGAAGGGAGAGGAGTATTGCGATGCTGGGTCGGAGGTTTCGAGGTGCGCAGGGCTGCGAGGCTGGCCATATCCGGGGCTCCCTGCTGGCTGGGCTCTGCGAGCCAGGCACGAACAGCTGCGCGCTGCTGTTGGATCTCGTGGCCGATAATTTGCTGGACGCAGGCAGCGGTTTCACGGACCGTCGCTATATGGAAGCCGACCTGCTGGCAGGCTCGTTCCAGGGCGTCGGCGAACTCGGCGCAACTGGTGAATCGCCGGGCCGGATCCCGATCAAGGGATTTCATGACCACCTGCTCCACAAACTCGGGAACTTGGGGCTCATAAGCTCGGAGCTGCGGGATGGGTTCAAAG
>JANWXX010000683.1 GCA_025057345.1 Polyangiaceae bacterium
ACTGTGTTGGAATTGCTATCACGCTTTTGGTGTAGCAGGTGGTTGAGTGCCCCGGATATTCAAAATATCCTTTCCTAATGCCTTTCGTGTACCACACCTTTCCCAAAGTGCATCAAATTGTTCACGGAAGGATATATACTATCGAGCATCTCGTTGAGGTATAAGTTCGAATGTGAGATGCAGTGCTTCTATTGCTCAGTGTTGATATATCTCGACGAGCATTCAGCCGTATGGTTCACAAGATCAATTACTATCAACCCAAACGATGATATATATGGAAGTATCCCCACCTCAACAGACACATAGATACCAGTTCTCCACAGGAACCATGAACCAGATAGTTCGCGACCTGCGCTATGTGTACGCTGCGGTGTTTTGTGGTATGGGCGCGCTCGTTGCAAGACAAACAGGCGAGGGTCTCATCACCCTCGCCCGCTTGCTTGATCATCTGGCGCCCCCGGCGCGACTCGAACGCGCGACACGCAGTTTAGGAAACTGCTGCTCTATCCCCTGAGCTACGAGGGCGTTGCCGGTTCGAGTCTACCATACTCCGCATTGCCGCGCAAGACGGGAATGCGACGGCGCGCGGGGTTTGCGATCGAGAGTTGGCGAAGCCTGATGGACGGCACGGTTCGCATGATGTAACCAGCTTGCGCCGGCAAATACGGCGCGCGGCAGCATTGCTGCCGCACTCCCCACCGGGTGCGCTGCGGTGTCCGGTTCGCGCTAGCGGATGCGAGCCTTCACTCGCCGCTCACACCAGCACCAAACTCACCGCTACTGTCAGGATCGTTACCGGCAGGCCTACCTTTAGGTACGCGCCAAAGGTTACGCGCACGCCCCAGCGCGCCGCTAGTTCGGCCATGATGAGGTTGGCGACTGAACCAAGCAGGGTGAGGTTGCC
>JANWXX010000684.1 GCA_025057345.1 Polyangiaceae bacterium
ACAAAGTATGTTCTGCGGGTCAAATGTGCCAAAAAGCGCTGGGCCAAGCGCTCAGGGGAAGAAAAGCAATATAAATACTTCACAGTGGCACGGCGTGTGGTTACCGATTGTCCTGACTACTCGCCAATGGGCGATGTCAACCCATTCATCAAAAACTTGCGCCGTGAACTGCCAGTAAAAGACGAAATCTACACACTCAAAGAGTCTGAGCTCTAACGGAGTAAAATGGATCGCCCGTTCCGGATTCTGGGCATCCAGCAGGTAGCCATCGGGGCGATGGATAAGGGCCGTTTGCGGCGGTTTTGGGTGGAATTATTAGGGCTCCCGGTAAAAAGCACTTTCCGCAGCGAGCGCGAGAATGTGGATGAGGACATTGTCGAGTTGGGTGAAGGCGTGCACGCGGTGGAAATCGATCTGATGCAGCCCATCGACCCCACCAAAAAGCCGCGAGTCGATGAGCCACCGCTCAACCACATTGGGCTTTGGGTGGATAACCTGCAGGCGGCAGTGGACTACCTAACAAAAAAAGGCGTGCGCTTTGCCCCTGGTGGCATCCGCAAAGGTGCTGCCGGTCACGACGTCTGCTTCATCCATCCTAAAGGTAACGAAGAATTCCCGCTTTCTGGAGAAGGCGTGCTCATTGAACTCGTGCAGGCACCGCCGGAAGTGATCGCCGCACTATCGCCCAAATCCTGATTGTCAGCACAACCCTTTTGGGGTTTTAGTGAACATGGAGTTTATTGTTAGTGCGTTGGATGTTTTGCTGCATTTGGAGCGCTATTTAGACACCTGGGCAGCAGAATATGGCGCATGGCTTTATGGCATACTCTTTGCAATCATCTTTGCTGAAACGGGACTGGTCGTCACCCCATTTCTCCCCGGTGATTCATTACTTTTTG
>JANWXX010000685.1 GCA_025057345.1 Polyangiaceae bacterium
TCGAGCAGGCGATCCGGGCCGTGGAGCAGGCGCCCGACACCGACGTCGCGGCCCTGGCCGAGAAGGAACGGAGCTGGCAAGCGCTCCTCGCCTCGCAAGCCTACGAGGAGCAAAAGCTCGTCGCCGACGCGTGGTGCGCGGCGTTCTTGTGGCCCAAGGACAGGCCCGGCCCCGTCGCGGACGCGGCGCCGACCACGGCGGTCTGGCGATCCCTGCGGGACCAGGAGGGCCAGCCGCCGTCCGTTCTCGTGGAGACCACGAAGAAGATTGCCGAGCAGTATGCGCTCTTCCACTGGGATCTCGCCTTCCCGCAGGTCTTTGCGCGTGGCGGCTTCGACGTGGTGCTGGGCAACCCGCCGTGGGAGCACCTCGAACTGAAGGAACAGGAGTTCTTCGCGGAACGAGAACCATCAATCGCGAACGCGCAGAACGCCGCCGCTCGAAAGAAGCTGATCGCCGCAGTCCGGACGAGCAACCCGGAGCTCTGGCGCGCCTATCAAGATGCCAAGCGCATGATCGACGGCGAAACACACTTTGCTCGCGCGAGCGGTCGGTATCCCTTGTGCGCGAAAGGCCGCATCAACACCTACGCGCTTTTCGCCGAGCACAACTGGCGTCTCCTCAATCCCCATGGCCGCGCTGGTTTCATCGTACCGACCGGCATCGCGACCGATGATACCACGAAGGAATACTTCTCGACCCTCGCGCAGCACAAACGACTCGTGTCGGTCTACGACTTTGAGAATCGCAAGCCATACTTTCGTGACGTAGACGCTCGCTACCGGTTCTGCTTGTTCACCATAGGTGTCGGCAGCGAGCGTGCCGAGCTCGTCTTCTTCGTCCACGATGTGGAC
>JANWXX010000686.1 GCA_025057345.1 Polyangiaceae bacterium
GACTACGAGTACGAGTTCCAGCTCGCCAGCATGAACCGCCGCCTGGTGACCGAGGCCGAGACGCTGTTCCTCACCCCTGCCGAGCAGTACAGCTTCATCTCCTCCTCCCTGGTCAAGGAGATCGCGCGGCTCGGCGGGGACGTCGGCAACTTCGTTCATCCGGCGGTGCGCCGCCGCCTCGCCGAGCTCTTCGGTCACGCCTGAGCGGATGGCACTGCGCATCACCGAGGCCTGTATCAACTGCGACGTCTGCGCCCCGGCTTGCCCCAACGAGGCCATCTATCCGGGCGAGCGGATCTACGAGATCGACCCCGCACGCTGCACCGAATGCGTGGGCCACTACGACGAGCCGCAGTGCCAGGCGGTCTGCCCGGTGGAGTGCTGCCTGCCCGATCCCGAGCGGCGCGAGAGCCGGGAGGAGCTGCTCGCCAAGTACCGGCGGCTGATGGGGGAGCGCGGGGGATGAGGGTCCTGGCTTGGGCGGCGCGCGCGCTGCGGCGCGCCTCGGCGATCCTCCTGCTCGGCGCGGCCTGCGCGGCCGGTGCCGTCGAGGCACCCGGGCGCGCGGCGATCGCGAGCGCCCACCCCCTCGCCACGGCCGCCGGCTTCGAGATCCTCGAGGCCGGCGGCAACGCCTTCGACGCGGCGGTGGCGGTGAGCGCGGCCCTCGCGGTCGTGGAGCCCTCGAGCTCGGGGCTCGGGGGCGGGGGATTCATCTTGCTCCGTCGCGCCGGAGGCCAGGCGGTGTTCCTCGATGCCCGCGAGACCGCGCCGGCGGCGGCGCGCCCCGAGCGGTTCCGCCGTCCCGACGGC
>JANWXX010000687.1 GCA_025057345.1 Polyangiaceae bacterium
TGCGCGAGGGTGAAGAGGTTGGCTTGACCCTTGATCGCTACATCACCGGCCAGTTGCCGCCGCTCGGGCCTACGTTCGATTATGCTGCGCTGAAGGGCGACGTTGTGATCGATGGTTCATCAACGGTGTTCCCGATCATTGCCGCAGCGGCGGAAGAGTTCTCGAAGCTGGCGCCTAATGTGCGGGCAAGCGTGGGCGTATCGGGCACCGGCGGCGGCTTCAAGAAGTTCTGCGCTGGCGAGACCGACATCTCGAACGCTTCGCGCCCCATCCGCACCTCGGAGATCGAGGCGTGCAAGAAGAATGGGATTGAGTTCATCGAGCTGCCGATTGCCTACGACGGGTTGTCGGTGGTGGTGAACCCGCAGAACGACTGGGCGACCTGTCTGACCGTGGCCGAGCTGAAGAAGATGTGGGAGCCAGATGCGCAGGGTAAGGTCACTAACTGGAACCAGATCCGCGATGGCTTCCCGAACCGGCCGCTGGCACCGATTCGGGCACGTTCGACTACTTCACCGAAGCGATTATGGGCAAGGCCAAGGAGAGCCGCGGCGACTATCAGGCGACCGAAGACGACAACGTGACCATCACCGGCGTGAGCGGCGACCTGAATGCGCTGGGCTACCTCGGCTATGCCTACGTGGTCGAGAACCCGGGCAAGATCAAGCCGGTGGCGATTGACGGCGGCAAGGGCTGCGTGGCGCCGAGCTTCGAGACGATTGCCAACGGTACCTACACCCCGCTGTCACGCCCGCTGTTCATCTACGTGCGCAAGGAGGCGGCGGAGCGCCC
>JANWXX010000688.1 GCA_025057345.1 Polyangiaceae bacterium
CCACCCGGCGCGGATCCCCTTCCCGCTGCTCCACATCGACACCGGCTGGAAGTTCCGCGAGATGTACGCCTTCCGCGACCGCGTGGCGCGGGAGCTCGGGCTCCGGCTGATCGTGCACGTGAACGAGGAGGGCCGGGCGCGGGGCATCAACCCGCTCGATCATGGCGCGGCGCTGCACACCGAGGTGATGAAGACCGAGGCGCTCCGCCAGGCCCTCGCCGTCCACGGCTTCGACGCGGCGATCGGCGGGGCCCGGCGCGACGAGGAACGCTCGCGCGCGAAGGAGCGGATCTTCTCGGTGCGCTATGCCGGCCAGCGCTGGGATCCGCGCCGCCAGCGCCCGGAGTTCTGGGAGCTGCTCAACGGCCGCCTCGGGCCGGGCGAGACCATGCGCGTGTTCCCCCTCTCCGACTGGACCGAGCTCGACGTCTGGCTCTACGTCCGCCGCGAGGGGATCGAGGTAGTCCCGCTCTACTTCGCCAAGGAGCGGCCGGTGGTGGAGCACCAGGGCGCGCTCATCGTCCTCGACGACCCGCGCTTCGCCGACCGCTTCGGGCCGGTTCGGCTCGAGCGGGTGCGCTTCCGCAGCCTCGGCTGCTGGCCGCTCTCCGGCGCGATCCGCTCCGACGCCGACACGCTCGACGCCCTGATCGCCGAGCAGTTCGCGAGCCGCCATTCCGAGCGCCAGGGCCGCCTGATCGACCACGACGAGGCCGCGAGCATGGAGCGCAAGCAGCGCGAGGGCTTCTTCTGAACATGAGCGCCGTCCCCGCTTCGCCCCCTGCCC
>JANWXX010000689.1 GCA_025057345.1 Polyangiaceae bacterium
CCACCGGCAGCTGCCACGGCCCGACCAGCGGGTCGCGGGCGCACAGCCCGCCCACGCTGCGGTCGCCGATGGTGATCAGGAACTGCTTCGCGGCCACCGCGGGGAAGCGCAGGAGCTCGGGGATCACGCGCGCGAGCGGCAGCGCGGCGAGCGCCGGATCCCGTACCGCGGGCAGCGGGCGGAAGGGCGAGGGGCGTCGCTCCAGGCGCGGCAGGCTCCCGAACAGCACCGTCATCGGCAGATCCACCGCGACCGTTCCGTCGCGGCGATCGCGGACCAGCAGCCGGCGCTCGGCGGTGACCTCGCCGATCACCGCGAAGGGGCAGCGCTCGCGGCGGCACAGCGCCGCGAAGCGATCGAGATCCTGGGGCGCGAGCGCGAGCACGTAGCGCTCCTGGGCCTCGTTGCACCAGAGCTCCATCGGCGAGAGCGCGGGGTCGTCGCTCGGGATCGCATCGAGATCGATGATGCCGCCGACGCCGCTCTCCTCGAGCAGCTCGGGGACCGCGTTCGCGAGTCCGCCCGCTCCCACGTCGTGCAGGCTGCGGATCGGGTTGGCCTCGCCGAGGGCAGCGCAGCGATCGATGACCTCCTGGCATCGGCGCTGCATCTCGGGATTGTCGCGTTGCACCGAGGCGAGCTCGAGCGCCTCCTCACCCTCGCCGCCGGCGCGCGAGGAGGCCGCGCCGCCGCCGAGCCCGATCAGCAGCGCGGGTCCGCCGAGCACCACGATCCGGTCGCCCGGGCGCAGCGGAAGCTTGCCGAGCAGCATC
>JANWXX010000068.1 GCA_025057345.1 Polyangiaceae bacterium
GCTACCCGTTTCCACCCCGCCACCTGCCCCGTGGGTGGTCCTACGTGGGCCCGAGCGCACCCGCGCCCTCCCGCGCTCGTATGCACGTGCGGATAGAGGCCGCATCGCGGTTGCTGCGACCCCGCGCCCTCCCGCGCTCGTATGCACGTCCGTGGACGCGGCGCGACACTGCGCGCCGCGCCCGTGCTCTCCCGCGCTCGTGGGCATACGCGGCGCATGTAGTCAAAAAAGACACCTTTGGGGGTGTCCGGTGGTAATGTATGGATAAGCATACTTGATCGATACACATTGACGATGTTTATAACTTCAAAACAAAAAGTGCTTGATACATCTTGATCAAAGAGCAGCCTTGGGCGCAAAGCTGCTACGAAGCTGCTCCCTAGCCGCCACGGGAGGGGAGCAGACTAGACTGCATCCCCGTGGAAGCGCTGGCCTTGGGCCGACCGACGGGGGGCAGAAGCAGAGAGCACCGCCTGGGTGGCGGTGTTCGTTTTTTTTCGTGGGCATCCCCCTCGAAGGGTATTTCCCGTCTCACGAGGGGAGCCCCGAGACGACGAAGCCCCGCGCGCCGCGGGGCTTGTTTCTGGACAGTAGGTCCAGTCCCTGAGGTTCCCTTGGGAGCTACGAGGGGGCTTACTGGGCGGCCTGGGCGCTCTGCAGGGTGCGATGCACAAGGTCCGCGACGCGGCGACCCTCGGCGATGGCCCAGACGACGAGAGAGGCCCCGCGAACGGCGTCTCCAGCGGCCAAGACGCGCTCGCTAGCTTGAGCCGGGAGGGTTCCGCGGGGGGAGAGCGTGAGGCCGAATTGCTGGAGCAGAGGGCTCTCCTCGACGCCGATGAAGCCCATAGCCAGTAGCACCAGGTCGCAGGGGATCTCGAAGGCAGAGCCCGGGATCTCCCGGAGGACGCCGTCGACCAGCTCGACTCGAGCGGCCTCTAGGGCGCGGACATGGCCCCGCTCATCGCCGAGGAGGCCCGTGGTCTTGACGGCAAAGTCGCGCTCGCCGCCCTCCTCTTGAGACGAGGAAGTACGGAGCACGAGGGGCCACTCAGGCCAGGGGTTCTCTGGGAGGCGCTCCTCGGGGGGCCGGGGCATCAGCTCCAGCTGGGTGACGGAGAGGGCGCCCTGGCGCAGCGAGGTGCCGAGGCAGTCGGAGCCGGTGTCGCCGCCACCGAGGATGACCACACGCTTGCCGGTGGCCAGCAGTGCGACCTCTGGGGGGATAGAGTCGCCGGCGATGCGGCGGTTCTGCTGCTCAAGGAACTCCATGGCGAAGTGGACTCCGCGGAGCTTGGCCCCGGGAACCCGGAGAGGCCGTGCCTTTCTTGCTCCGATGCAGAGGATCACCGCGTCGAAGCGCTTGAGAAGCCATTCTGCGGTGATATCGCGTCCCACTTCGACGCCCGTCCGAAAGATGATGCCCTCGGCGATCATCTGCTCAATGCGACGGTCAAGGACGCGGCGGTCAAGCTTGTAGTCAGGGATGCCGTAGCGGAGGAGGCCGCCAATACGGTCAGAACGCTCAAACACCGAAACCGCATAGCCTTCACGAGCGAGCTGCTGGGCAGCGGCAAGGCCCGCAGGGCCCGAGCCTACCACAGCGACGGAACGGTCGCGCCGTAGTGGGGCGAGGCGAGGAATGAGGGGGCGGGAGAAGGCGTGATCCGCCAGTGCATGCTCAACGTCCTTGATGGTGACGGGAACCCCCTCGATGTTGAGCACGCAAGAGGCTTCGCAGGGGGCAGGGCAGACGCGGCTGGTAACCTCGGGGAAATTGTTGGTGCTTTCCAGGGCGTCGAGGGCCTCGTCAAGGCGACCGCGGTACACAAGGTCATTCCAATCGGGGATGAGGTTTCCCAGCGGACAGCTCTTGTGGCAAAAAGGGATGCCGCAGTCCATACAGCGGGAGGCCTGGTCTTGGAGCGTGTTGAGGGGCGGAGGCCCCTCGAATTCGTTCCAGTCCTGAAGGCGCTCATGGACTGGACGAGCGGGTGCCTTGTAGCGACGGATCTGAAGAAAACCTCGGGGGTTACCCATGAGCGACCTCGGCAGCCTCGGAGCGATGGGGTTTGGGGGAGGGGAGGGGAAGGGAGAGGGCAAGGCGGGCGGCAAGGGTCGGAGGGCGGGTGTCCAAGGGTTGGGCCTCCAGAGCTGCTCGAAATTCCCTCGGGACGAGCTTGACGAGGTGTTGGACGGAGCGGGGCCAGGAGGCGAGGAGCCGGCTAGCCAGAGGGCTTCGGGTGCGACGCCCGTGCTCCTCCAGGATCTCTCGGATCGCTTCAGCATCCCTCGCTGTGAGCAGCTCAATGCTGCCCCGGACTTCCGGGTGGCAGCGCCCCGTGAATAGGCCGTGCTCGTCCATCACTACCGCAACTCCACCGCTCATCCCGGCGCCAAAGTTTCGGCCCGTGGGGCCCAATACCAGCACTACTCCGCCGGTCATATACTCGCAGCCATGGTCTCCCACTCCCTCCACGACCGCTAGCGCCCCACTGTTGCGCACGGCAAAGCGCTCTCCAGCACGTCCGTTGAAATAAGCTTCTCCGCTCGTTGCTCCGTAGAGCACAGTGTTGCCAACGATGACCTGCTCCTCGGCTCGGAACGGGCTCTCTTCCGGAGGAAGCACCGCGAGCACCCCTCCGCAAAGCCCCTTGCCCACATAATCATTTGCATCTCCCTGGAGCGTCATGGATATGCCGCTACAGACCCACGCACCGAAGCTCTGCCCGGCACTGCCTCGGAGGCGAATGTCGATGGTATCTTTCGGGAGGCCTTGCTCTCCGTAGCGTCGGGCTACCTCTCCACTAAGCATGGCGCCAATGGCTCGATCGCTGTTGCGGACTGGTAGCTCGATGCGGACTGGACGACGCTCTTGCAGCGCAGGGCGTGCCTGTTGGATGAGCGTATGGTCGAGGACCGAGCGGAGGTTGTGCTCTTGGGCCTCAGTACACCGGAGGGAAGCCCAGGGGGCAAAGGACTCCGGTGGCTGGTAGAGCACCTCGGAGAAGTCAATGCGACGGGCTCGGGGGTGAAGCCCTTCTTGCCGCGGTACGATGCAATCGACACGGCCCACCAGTTCATCCAACGTGCGAAACCCAAGTGATGCCATGAGTTTCCGGGCCTCCTCAGCGACGAAGAACAGGTAGTTGATAACGTGCTCCGGCTGGCCACGAAAGCGACGGCGCAGCTCCGGATCCTGGGTAGCCACGCCGACCGGACAGGTGTTCAGGTGGCACTTCCGCATCATGATGCAACCGCTCGCCACCAGAGGAGCCGTGGCGAAGCCGAATTCCTCAGCCCCCAGCAAAGCACCGAAAATCACATCTCGTCCTGTCTTAAGGTGCCCATCCACTTGGAGACGAACCCGCCCCCGAAGCCCATTCATCACCAATACCTGCTGAGCCTCTGCCAGCCCCAGCTCCCAGGGGAGCCCCGCATGGTGGATCGACGTGAGCGGTGAGGCCCCCGTACCTCCGTCGTGACCGCTGATAAGAATGACATCCGCATGAGCCTTAGCAACACCGGCAGCGATGGTACCGACCCCAGCCTCCGCTACTAGCTTGACGCTAATCCGAGCCTGTGGGTTCACATTCTTGAGGTCAAAGATGAGCTGAGCAAGATCCTCAATGGAGTAAATGTCATGGTGAGGTGGAGGAGAGATCAGAGTCACTCCGGGGATCGAGTGGCGTACCCTGGCGATCACCGCATCCACCTTGTGTCCAGGAAGCTGCCCGCCCTCACCCGGCTTAGCTCCCTGGGCGATCTTGATCTGGATCTCCTCCGCGTTCACTAGATAATGCGCCGTCACCCCAAAGCGTCCCGAGGCTACCTGCTTGATGGCACTCCGCCGACTGTCTCCCCTCTCGTCCGGGATGAATCGGGCGCTGTCCTCTCCCCCCTCGCCTGTGTTCGATCGACCACCAATCCGATTCATAGCAATCGCCAGGTTCTCATGCGCCTCCTTCGAGATGCTCCCGAAGGACATAGCCCCTGTAGCGAAACGCTTCACCAGTTCCTTGGCCGGCTCCACTTCCTCCAGAGGGACTGGTGTCCCCCCTGGCCTGAGCTCCCAAAGCCCGCGCAGCGTAGATGGCCGCTCTCCAGGCTCGTTCACCAGGCGCGCAAACTCCTCGTAGGAGCGTGCATCGTTGAGTCGTACCGACTTCTGTAGCGCCGCTACTGTCTCCGGGTTCCACTGGTGGTACTCCCCTCCAACCCGGTAGTGCAGATGCCCCCCTACAGGTAGCCCTCTCGCCCCGGGCCGGTACGCCTCCCGGTGGAACCACCGCGCGTCCTCGGCAATCTCCCTCAGCCCAACTCCTCGCAGCCTCGATGCTGTCCCAGTGAAAAACTCGTCGATCACCACTTGATCGACCCCAACCGCCTCGAAAATCTGCGCCCCTTGGTAGCTCGATAGGGTCGAGATACCCATCTTCGACATTACCTTCAGCAAGCCCTTCTTGAGGGACTTGATGAAGTTCTCTATGGCCTTGGCCAACGGCACGGAGATCTCTCCTTGCTCCCTCAGCTCGCGGACTGTGGCTAGCGCAAGGTAGGGGTTCACTGCCCCGGCTCCGTAGCCGATGAGCAGTGCCAGGTGAGCCACCTCCCTTGGTTCGCCAGACTCAACGATCAGGCCGGTACGCGCCCGGAGCCCTGTCCGCATCAGGTCGTGATGCACCGCCCCCAACGCCAGCAAGCTCGGTATCGGAACTCGCCCAGGGCCTGCATCTCGATCGCTCAAGACCAGGATGCAGTTCGCCTCCGAGCGTACCGCCTCCCGTGCTGCTGCCCTCAGCTCGTCCAGGGCCCTGCGCAGAGCTTCCTCGGGCGCTCCCTCGGGTGGGAAGCAGGTCGACAAAGTAATGGCCCGGAAATCCGCCATAGGGCTCTGCTTGAGCCGGGCCAGCTCCTCATCCGTCAGAATAGGATGAGGGATCTCCAGCATCCGGCATTGACGAGGTGTCTCTACCAGCAGGTTCCCTTCGCTGCCGACGCAGCTCACCAGGGACATAACAATCTCTTCCCGGATCGGATCGATGGCCGGATTGGTCACCTGCGCAAAGTGCTGCTTGAAGTAGCGGAACAGACGCTGCGGCTTGTCAGACAGTACCGCCAGGGGAATGTCGACCCCCATCGAGCCTACCGGCTCTTCCCCCCCCTGCGCCATAGGCCCCAGTACCATGCGTAGTTCCTCCTGGGTGTAGCCAAAAACCCGGCGCAGCGCGGCTGCCTCCTCCGCCCCCAGCACGGGAACCTCCTCCGGTGGGGGTAGCGCCCGCAGATCCACCTTGTTGGCATCAAGCCACCTTCGGTAAGGCCTCCGCGTCGCTACCTGATGCTTGATTTCTTCATCCTCTACGATCCTCCCTTCGTCCACGTCCACCAAGAACATCTTCCCCGGCTGAAGCCGCCCCTTCTGCGTCACCTTGGCCGGATCTAGCGGCAGCACCCCAAACTCGCTCGCGAGTATCACCAGCCCGTCGCTGGTCACCATGTACTTTGCCGGCCTCAGCCCGTTGCGATCCAGTGTAGCACCGATCTGCCTCCCATCTGTGAAGCATATCGCAGCGGGCCCATCCCAGGGCTCAATGAGACAGCCATGGTACTCATAGAAGGCCTTCTTCCCATCGCTCATATATGGATCCTCCACCCAGGCCTCCGGCACAAGCATCATCATCACATGAGGTAGGCTCCGCCCCGAAGCAACAAGGAAATCTGCCACGTTGTCCAGCGCCGCCGAATCGCTCCCTCCCCGGCGGATGATGGGGCGAAAATCTTCCAGATGTTGTCCCCAGACCTCGCTTGCCAAGAGCCACTCCCGCGCCTCCATCCAGGTACGGTTGCCTCGTAGTGTGTTGATCTCACCATTGTGTGCGAGAAGCCGGAATGGATGCGCCAACTGCCATGACGGAAACGTATTGGTACTAAACCGCGAATGCACCAACGCCAGCCTGGATAGCGCTCTAGGAGCTGATAGATCCAGGTAGAACTGACCAAGATGCTCCGCCAACATCAGGCCCTTGTAAACCACCGTCCTCGATGAGCAGGAGCAGACGTAAAAATCTTCCGCATTCACCGTGCGTCCCGCCCGCTTCCTAATCAAAAATAGCGTCTGCTCAAAGGTCGAAGGTGCGCAGTTCCTCCCGATGAAGAGCTGGCGGATCCTCGGCATAGACGCCCTAGCCACCGGCCCCAGTGCTCCCGGCTCAAGAGGGACGTCGCGCCACCCCAGCACCCGCTGCCCGTGATGCACTACGCTCGCCTCCAGCACCGCCTCGTACTGACGCCGCTTCCCAGGATTCATTGGCAAAAAGCACATCGCAACCGCATAGTCTCCCCGCGCGGGTAGCCCCCCTCGCCCCTGCTTCCGGCTCTCCTCATCGAACAGCTCGTGAGGGATCTCGATCAGGATCCCGGCTCCGTCCCCCGTACATGGATCGCAACCCGCAGCCCCTCGGTGGGTCAAATTGCGTAGGATCTCCAGCCCATGAGCAATCACTTGATGCGTCCCCTCTCGCCGGAGCGTGGCCACAAAACCAAGCCCACAGGCGTCATGTTCAAACTGTGGATCATAGAGTCCCTGGCGTGGTGGGTAGGGCATGGTGCTGAGTACCTCGCAACGGATCCATCACCGGATCAATTGGCCTAGTAAACCGGGAGCTGACGCGATGCGCAAACCCCTTTGGACACGTCGCAAGGTTTTGCTGCACTGGAGGCTTCCCTGTGTTTCTAGGACATTTCAGCTACGTATCCACCTCGGTTCGCCGTGGTGCTTCCACGAACTGGGGGGTCCCTTGCTGTCCCGAACGGCCCTTGCTTAGATGGCCCCGTGCTCTGTCCCCATTGCCACCGCACCTTCCCGGGGCTTGATTTCTGCCCCTACGACGGGCGCCGGCTCACCACCCAACCCCGGCTCTCCCTACTGGACTGGAAGGATACCCCTCTGACTGGGCACCAGCTCAAGAATCGGTACTTGATCCTCGGGCTTATCGGAGAGGGGGCGATGGCGTCAATCTACGTCGCGGAAGACTTGAGCACGGGGGAACCGGTTGCAGTGAAGATGCTCCGAGCGAAAGGAAACCAGAGCCGCTATCGGGAGCGCTTTTTCCATGAAGTCTTGGCGGCTGCAGCCATCGGCCATCCCAACATCATCCAGGTTCTCGATGTGGGTGAAACCTCGGATCGTACCCCCTTCCTCGTCATGGAGTTCTTGCGAGGAGAAACCCTGGGAGATCGGCTCCGCCGCAAGGGGATCATTCACCGGGATCTCAAGCCCGATAACCTCTTTCTTGTCGGCGCTCCTGGCGAAGCCTACCAGGTCAAGGTGGTTGATTTCGGGCTCGCTAAGAGCACCTTCCGCCTCACAGCCATGGGAACCGCTGTGGGTACCGCCGAGTACATGGCTCCGGAGCAGGCCCTCACCGATCCAGTTGATGGCCGCACCGATATCTATGCTCTTGGGATCGTCCTCTGCCGGGTTTTCTCTGGCAAACTGCCCTTTGAGAGCCAGGATCCTACCGAGCTGCTGGCCCGCCAGGTCATCCTGCCACCCATCCTCCCGTTCCCTGACCCTCGCGTTGAGTTCGTCGATGATCCAGAGCAGCAACCTGATCCGGGACTGGTGCTCCGCGCTCGCCTAGGTCTGGTCATCCGGAAGGCACTCCGCAAAAATCCAGAACATCGTTATGCCTCCGTCCAGGCTCTTCAAGAGGATCTAGAACGTATCCTCGGTCGTGCCAGTGGTTTCCTAGAGGCGCGCAGGCCTCCGGACGGGGAAGACCTCTATGTGCCTGTTGGACCCTTGAGTCGCAACGTCCTGCCCCAATTTTACAAGATGCTCGGTGTTCCCTTGCCCACAGCCCTCACCCGATAACCTCAGCGTTCTCGGGGCATGCAAGCGGGAAAGGCACCTGCAGATTGTAAGTATTCTCCTTGCTTGCTGGGAGAATCCTGGCGAGGTGGACGGGACTTGAACCCGCGATCTCCGGCGTGACAGGCCAGCGCGATGACCAACTTCGCTACCACCCCTTGCCAGGGAACTTCACCAGGGAAGTTCGGCGAGGCAAGGTGCTATATGCACCCTCGACCGGCCTCCGGTCAACCCCAAAGTTGTGGCACCTCTCGGACGACGGGTTTCCCTGCCTCCTGCTCTGGGTACCCTCCGTTCCAGGCTCCGGCTTCCCCTGACCCCGCGGACGCCTACGTCCGTGAAGCCCGCTCCCTGGGGATGTGAACACGGACGAGGCTCCAAAGGCTCCCTGGGAACGTGAGCACGGACGAGGCTCCAAAGCATAGGCTCCAGAGCCGGTACAACCGTAGCGCAACCGAACTGGAGAGAGAGGATTTGGTGGGCGGGACAGGGGTCGAACCTGCGACTCCCGGTGTGTAAGACCAGTGCTCTACCGCTGAGCTACCCGCCCGAAGCACAACGAGGGTGTCCCGTTTTCCCGGTCCGGTCAAGAGGGAGGCTGGCCAGCAGCGCCCAGGCTGCGCTACACAGGCCCCATGGCATCGAACGTGGCGAGAAAGCTCTCGATGGTCGCCCGAGAGCTGGAGCAGCGCTTCATCGGCAAGGAGGAGGTCATCCGGCTGCTGCTGATCTCGGTCATCGCAGGGGAGCATGCCGTGCTCATTGGCCCCCCAGGCACCGCCAAGAGTGCGCTCATTCGCTCTCTCGCACGTCTGGTGCAAGCTAGCTACTTCGAGTACCTGCTCACCCGCTTCACAGAGCCTAACGAGATCTTCGGCCCCGTCGACATCCATGCCTTCCGCGAGGGCGATTACCGAAGGCGCACCGCTGGTATGCTCCCCGAAAGCGAGATCGTCTTCCTCGATGAGGTCTTCAAGTCCAACAGCGCCATCCTTAACTCGCTCCTCACCCTTCTCAATGAGCGTATCTATGCCGTCGGTGGTCGCGTGCTCCGCTGCCCGCTGGTCAGCGTCTTTGGCGCCAGCAACGAGGTTCCCTCTGACGAAACCCTCATCGCTATCTTTGACCGCTTCCTCCTTCGCGTGCGCAGTGATAATCTGGATGCCTACCATTTCACCGGCCTGCTGGAGCGTGGCATCGCCCAAGAAGTCCACCAAGTCAGCGGGGCCTCCCTCCAGCCCCTTGTTACCCTCCACGAGATCGGCGAGTTCTCCCGGAACATCGCCCGTTATATGCAATTTGATGAGAGCTTCCTGTCCACCTACAAAGGTCTGGTATTCCAGCTCCGGGCTGAAGGTGTCAGCTTGAGTGATCGTCGGGTGGTCAAGATGCTCAAGCTCTTCGCAGCGTCTGCTTTCCTAGATGGCCGTGATACTCCTGATGTCAGCGACCTCTTTCTCCTCAAGCATATCTGGAACAGCGAAGATCAGGCTCCCATTGTCGAGGCCATCGTCCGGCCTGAGCTGGAAACCTTCTACCGCGAGCGTCCCGAACGCCGCCGTGTCGGTGCCGTTGGTGTGGGCGTAGAGGCCCTGGCTGCCGAGATTGACCGGATCCGTCAGATTCTCACCGGTGGCACCGTCCTCGGCGATGTCCAGCTCTTCAGTCAGCTCAGCGCCCTCAACGAGATCAAATCCGCGCTCGCCTCCCTCCAAGATCCTCGCGCCCGTGAGCTGGAGCGCCGTGTCCAGGATCTCCTCGACGCCTCTTTCAAGACGGGCCGCTTCGCCAACCTGTGACCTGCACAGGCGGGCTCTAAAGGCCCCGAGCCAAACGTGATCTTGTGCGTTGCTGTAACCCCCAGTACCGACGCCTCAATGGTCACAGGCCCTGGTACCTGTGTACTGGCCCGGACACGGGTACCATTCCCGATAGTACCCACGCATAGAGGGGCTATATGGCCGCAGCTCGGTAGTCGGATTGTCACATGTTCGGGAGCCTTCCAGACAAGGAGATGTTCGTCGAGGGAGTCGAGATCAATCGGTTGACCCCAGGCGTCGAAGGCTTCTAGCTCCAGCAGTGCCGGAACTACGTTAGAGGAGAGCTCGGAGGGCCCTCGAATCACAAGTTGGTGAATGGCTATCACTTCAATACGTACGTGACGTTGTGGGCACCGCAGGTTTGCCCTGCCAAGCTTCGCCGCTTCGTAGTGAGTTCCACCAGGAAGTGACGTAAGCCTCACCGCATCGTCGTTCGTCGTGCATGGGTGACCGGCCACTGCGGGCACGGTACCCGTAGCCCCCACAGGCACACGTAGCTCGACGTGCGAACAAGCCGTGAGCAGTAGAAGAAGTGCAAACCAGGAAGAATGCATCCCTCTTACTCTCCTCGGTGGATGCCATACGCTCGAATCTTCTTGTGCAAGTTGGTGCGCTCAACACCAAGGGCGATGGCAGCCTTGGAGATGTTCCAGTCGAGGGAACGTAGGGTTTCGACGATATAACTGCGCTCGGCAGCTTCCCGGTACTCCTTGAGGGTCATTCGGGAACCCGACGAGACGACAGGAGGGGGGCGTAGCACAGCGGGGGCGGTCTCCTCGGGAAAGCCTTCGGGCGTAGCTTCACCGTTGGGGCTATCCTCCTCAAAGGGATTGGCATGTGGATCCTCCGGGAGATCCGCGATGGTGATGACCTCGCCGGAGAGAATGGCCGCACGTTCCACAACGTTCTTGAGTTCCCGAACATTGCCAGGCCAAGAGCGAGCCTCCAAGGCCTTGTAGACCATGGTATCGACCTGCTTAGGCTTCATGCCGTTCTCTCGGAAGAAGGCCGCCAGAAAGGCGTCTGCTAGGAGACGAATATCCTCGGGGCGCTCCCGGAGCGAGGGAGTACGCAGCGGGAATACGTTGAGACGAAAGAAGAGATCCTCCCGGAAACGCCCCTCTCGTACTTCCTTTTCCAGATCTCGGTTGGTGGCGGCAAGCACCCGCACATCGACGTGCTGAATGGTTTCTGACCCAACACGACAGATTTCCCCATTGTTCAGCGCCCGAAGTACCTTGGCCTGGGCAGAAAGGGTCATATCCCCAATCTCATCTAGAAAGATGGTGCCCCCGTGAGCTTGCTCGAAGAATCCTCGCTTACGCTGGATGGCTGTAGTAAAAGCGCCCTTCTCGTGACCGAAGAGTTCGCTCTCCAGCAGCGACTCGGGGATCGCAGCACAGTTCACCTTGACGAAGGGGCGATCCTTCCGAGCACTAAGGCGGAAAATAGCACGGGCGACCATCTCCTTCCCGGTACCACTCTCCCCGGTGATCAGCACACTGGCCCGAGTTGGCGCCACCTTGTCAATGGCGGAATAAAGCCGCTGCATGACCGGGCTGGTGCCGATCATCTCATAGCGCGCCTCCAGCTCACCTCGAAGGCTATTCACGGTACGGGCCAGGTTGGCCGCTTTGAGTACGTTGCGAACGCTCACCAGAATCCGCTCCCGATTGAGCGGTTTTTCGAAAAAGTCGCTAGCACCCAGCTTGATGGCAGCCACTGCGTCATGCACAGTGGCATGCCCGCTGATGACAATCACGGGCATCTCACGAGTGGCCTCGTCGCGGCGGATGCGCTCCAATGCCTCAATGCCGCTCATCCCAGGAAGCTTCACGTCCAAAATGCACAGATCGATGGGACGCTCAGCGCGAGTTAGCATGGCCACGGCCTCCTCGGCAGAGGAGGCCTCACACACATCATAGCCCTCCCCGGAAAGCACCATCTCAAGGGTGCGCCGAATATTCTTCTCGTCGTCGACCACCAGCACGGTGAGCGGCGTGCTTCCAGGATTTTCTGCGTCCATCCCTCTTAGGTCTAGCACACCCCCCCTACCTCCTAGCAGAGTTCGTCAAAATAGGGGTGCCCCGGGGGTCGTCGGTGTCCGTGAAGGAGGAGAGGTCGGGGAGGGAGACGAGGCCGATGGGGGAGGGGAGATGAGGGCGGGGACAGAGGATGGAGGGGAGGGGAGGCTTGGGACGTCCTCTCCTAGCATCTTGAGGAAGGCCCGGGCCGGAACGACAAAAGGGCTCGCTGGGTAGAACTCCAACAGTCGGCGAAGTTCTGCCTTGGCTTCTTCCATTTTTTTCATTTTCATGTAGGTTTCTGCCAGAAGTACTAGAGCTTCCGGCTCCAGCCCGGAACCTTCATAGCGAGTCAGTGCATATTGGATCCGCTTGGCCGCCGGCTCGAAGTGATCCCGCTTGAGATAGTAACGGGCCACGTACAGCTCGTGGCGTACCAGCCGCCCGGTCACGGTGACTAGCATGAACTGGGCCTCCTTCGTCCACTTGGACTGAGGGTAGTCGGCCAAGAAGGCATGGAGCTCCCGGTAGGCGTCGACAATCGCTGCCTGGTCTCGCTCCTCTTGGGGCGGTAGCAGCACCGTATCGCTGATTTGGGCATAGAGTGCCTTGCAAATGCGGAAGCGAGCGTAAGGGACACCCTCATCCGCCGGGTGATCGGTGACATATGCCCGATAGCCGGTGATCGCAGCAGCATACTTCTCCTGCTCATAGTCGATGTCAGCTAGCCGCTGCTCTGCCAATCGAGCATACTGGCTGTAGCTGTATTTGCGTCGTACTTCCAAGAACTGGTTTCGAGCCTCCTCCCAGTCCCGGTCGAGGAAAGACTCTAGAGCTTGTTCGTAAGCCTTCCGGGCGTCCTCGCTGTAGCGCAGGGCGCTGGGAGCCTGCGGTTCGGAGGGGCTACAAGCCCAGGACGAGCCCAGCAATAGCGCCGCAACAAGCAATAGGGCAAGGGAGCATGGCATCGCCTCTGACTACCCCGACCCTGGGAGCGATGCCAGCGGTGTCTGTGGCGCTTTTGCTGACGGGGAGGCTGCGCTAAAGAGAAGCCTATGTCGGAAAAGATCCCGATGACACCAGCAGGCAATGCCCGCCTGCGCGAGGAACTTCAGCGACTCAAGGAGGTCGAGCGCCCACGTATCTCGAAGGCCATCGGGGAGGCCCGCGAGCACGGGGATCTGCGGGAGAACGCTGAGTATCACGCGGCCAAGGAGGAGCAGGGTATGATCGAAGCCAAAATTCGCGACTACGAGGCAGCTCTCTCTCGAGCCGAGATCATCGACCCCAGCAAACTCTCTGGACCTCGTATTGCCTTCGGCGCCAAGGTTCGGCTCGTCAATGCTGACACCGAAGAGGAGGTGCTGTACCAGATCGTCGGGCCTTACGAAGCAGACCTGGAAAAAGGCCTGATCTCCGTCTCAGCCCCCCTAGCCCGAGCCCTCGTCGGCAAGGAGGTCGGTGATGAAGTAACTCTTCATTGCCCCGATGGATCCAAGCGTAACTACGAGATCCTGGACGTCTCCTACGGCTTACGTGCGCGCCTTCCTTGATGCCACGATCGTAGCCCTGATCCTCCTCTTCGCCGAGGCCGCCTTCTTTAGCTTCCTCCACCGGCGCCAGTTCGCGGATCTCTCGGAGATGCGCCTCGGCCTCTACCTTTTGCCCCTGATCACCTGGCTGCTGGCTGCCCCGGTCGCCTGGCTCGGCGCCTTGGTCCAGCTCCTGGTACGTCGCCAGGCTCGCACTGTCGTCTCTGCGTTCACCCTCATTGCCACCACCGTCCTAGCGTTCTTTCTCTCAACTGGGCGCCATATGGCAGCCCTCCCGATCCGCTTCCTCTTGCTTCTCCTCTCTGCTCTCATCAGCGCTTCGTTTACTTGGCTCCTGGTCCCTCGCCTTGCTCGCGCGGAGGCCCAGGCTCCCTTCGCCGTCGGTGCATCCGCCCTGGCCCTGGCGTTGACCCTGATGGCTGCGAACATCTGGATCCTCCCTCGGCTTTACCCACCCTTCCACGTGGGGCTCGCCCTGCTGACGATCCTTCTCTCTCCCTGGATCGCCCTGCTTTGGGTCGGCAATGAGGCCCTCCGCCCCTGCTCCCTGCGATTCCTGGCCTCGTACGCTGCACTGGTGGCCCTAGCCCTGGGGACGGTCGCCTTCTCCCTGCCCAGTATGCACCATGCCCTTGCTCGTGCGGACAACGTCCGCATTGTCCTCGGAGATCGGACACCCACGGTGCGTTATGGTGTTCGTGCCCTCACCCTCCTGGATTCCCCCTCCTACTCTGTTGCCGATACCTCCTCCGAGCCAGGTACCTCTCCCATGCAGGATCTCCAAGGGCCAGACTGGCGAGGGCACGACCTGCTTCTCCTTACCGTCGATGCTCTCCGCGCAGATCACCTCGGAGCCTATGGCTACCCTCGAAAGATCACTCCTTACCTCGACCGCCTCGCAGCCGAGGGAACGACCTTCCGCTATGCCTATACGGCCACGCCCCACACCTCCTATGCCGTCTCCTCTCTGATGACTGGCAAGTACATGCGGCCCTTGATGCTTCAAGGGGTAGGAGACGACCCCGATACGCTAGCTCGTTTGCTCCGGGGGTATGGCTACCGTACCGCAGCATTTTACCCTCCAGCGGTCTTCTTTGTGGATGCTGAGCGCTTTGAAGCACTACGAGACAGGGGGCTCGACTTCGAGTACCGCAAAGTGGAATTTGCCTCCGCACTACGCCGGGTTGAGCAGGTAGAGGCTTACCTCAAGCGACTTAAGCCAGATCGCCGCAGCTTCCTCTGGGTTCACCTCTTTGAGCCCCATGAACCCTATGAGCGCCATCCGGATTACAATCTAGGGGATCGCGATATCGACCGCTACGACAGTGAGATTGCCGCAGTGGATGCAGGAGTACGCTTGCTGGTGGAGCGGGTCCGGGCTTACCGCCCAAACACCATCGTCCTATTCTCCTCAGATCACGGCGAGGAGTTCGGAGAGCACGGAGGCCGCTACCATGGCACTACCGTATACGAAGAACAAGTTCGAGTCCCACTGATGATTCATGCCCCTGGACTGATCCCGGCCCGGCAGATCGAGGCCCCGGTACAGACCATTGATCTACTCCCCACGATCCTGGCAGCCCTCCGGATTCCCAGACCAGCACGAGTCCGAGGGCGAGACTTGGGCTCATACCTAGGCCCTACCGAACCCTTTGCAGGCCTTGGCTTCGCCTTTGCCGAAACAGATGAGTCCACAATGCTCGCCGAGGGGTCTCTCCGCCTCGTCTGCGCTCGTAAGCTCGGTGCGTGCC
>JANWXX010000690.1 GCA_025057345.1 Polyangiaceae bacterium
TGGCTACTTCAAAGGGGTGTTCAAGCTCGCGATGGTCGTCACGATTGCGCCGTGGCTCGAACGGGTGCCGATGGCCTGCATCGGTGGCATTCTGTTGTGGGTCGCGGCGAACATGATCAAGCCCGCCGAGATTCGCGAAGTGCGGCGCACAGGCGCATGGGAGACGTTCATGCTCGTCTACACCGCTGTCATGGTGCCGCTGACCGACTTTCTGACCGGCGTGCTCTCGGCGCTCGTGCTCTACGCGTTGGGCTCGCGTTTCGCTCGAAAATCGACTTGACCTTGCGCGCCCGGCAGGGGTCGAACCTGCGACCGGGAGATTAGAAATCTCCTGCTCTTCCGACTGAGCTACGGGCACAAGCGGACGGTTCGGCTTCTAGCATAGGTTTGTGCGTGTCGGCGTGATAGCGTGATCGCGATGAAACGCGAAAAGCGCTTGACGAAACGCGAACGCAAGGCCCTTGCCCAACAGGGCGAGCCCTCACGCCACCACAAGCACACGCACGAGCACCTTCACTGCATCGCGTGCGGACGGCACCTTGACCCAGAAGAGTTCGACGAACCCGCGAGCGCAACGTTCATCACATGCGCCCACAAGTCCGAGTTCCCGTCGTGCGTCGGCTGCAAGACCGACGCGCAACGCCTCGTCGACGAGCACGACCGCTCGGGTGAGCCGGTGAAGGCCAAAGCCGCGTGG
>JANWXX010000691.1 GCA_025057345.1 Polyangiaceae bacterium
TTCATCGTGAGATCGTTGGTCGCCCAGTATTCCTTCTCGCCATCGGGGTTCGTGGAGACGAAAACACGAATGAATCCATAGCCTCGCAGGTGAACCTCCAAACCATCCGGAGGAATCGTCAGAGACGACAAGGGAACGTTGCGATGATCCCCAGGAGCGACTTGGCGATTGTCCTTGAAGCGCGTCAGCCAATACCAGCCCAGCTCGCGAATGTGCTTGAGGTTCTCCAAGCTGGAATACCAGCCATCGAACAAGACAAAGCGAGGCGACATCCCGCGCCTCTTGGCTTCGTCCAGCATGTCGCGGAAGTGGTCGTTCTTGCTCTTGCCGCTCGTGTCGTAGAGCCTCAGATCGCAGGGAATCTTGGCATCGCCGTCGGTCCACAGCAGCGTCAGCAAGTTGATCCCCTTGACGACGGCCCGGTGTTTTCCGCTCCAATGATGGGTCACCAGCCCGGTCTTTTGGGCGTGCGGCTTGTCCAGCGTGGAGTCGTCGAGCACCAGGGCCCCCTCGGTCTTGTCCACCATCGGCTCGGCCTCCTGCCAGAGCGTCGAGGTGTCTGTCGACAGACTCTCCAGCAATCGGTAAAAGGAGTCGTGGGAAGGATGATCCGGGTGGGGGGTACTGCGGGCAGCTTCCGTGCAGGAAATGTCTTTGGGCGAAGCGATAAGGAACAGGATGTAGTCG
>JANWXX010000692.1 GCA_025057345.1 Polyangiaceae bacterium
GAGGTCTCGTCCTCGAAGTGGCCCGCGCCGCACGCGGTGCAGATGCGAACGACCCGCGTGGGCAACTGGGCGTCAGGCGTGGCGGATTCCCGATGACCGAGCGACAGGAGCGCGCGGACGACGCGATACGCACGCCCCTCGTGGTAGACGAGGCTGCGCGGCCCGAACTCGGCGAGCGCCAGGAAGCGAGGTCGCTGCAGGTAGGTCTGGCGGCCTCGTCCGTCGCGCGTCGAGGGGATGTAGGCCATCAGTGGCAGGCGCGGGAAGTTGTAGCCAGGTAGGAAGCCCTCGGTAGCGAGGTACCGGTAGGTGTAAAAGTCGCTCGCCAACGCGTTGGTCCCGCGCTGGAGGAGGTTGAGCTGATCCATGGCTTGCGCGTGGCGGACCTGGGCGGCTTTCTTCTCGTGGTTGGGGGCCGAGTAGTCGTCCATGGTTCGCCGGGCAGCGTCGCGCTGCTCTTCGGCAGCTGCGAACAGATCACGCCAGCGGTCGAAGGCCCGGGAGAACCGCTCGAACGCTGTCTTCACGATCTGGTCGGCGTAGGCGTCGCGGCCAGGGTACCAGGGCGCAGCTTCGGGAAGCAGGTCGTCGGCCACGAGGTCCAGGACATTGCGGATGCGACGGGCGGCGTCCCGTGCCACCCGCGCATCCTTCATCAGGGAAGCAAGCTCGGGCTT
>JANWXX010000693.1 GCA_025057345.1 Polyangiaceae bacterium
CCCCACCACGAAGGTGTAGTACGGCGCCGGACCATCCGGGTACACATGAGTGAAACGGCAGGACAATACCCCCCGCCCCCCCAAGCGTTCAAAGGCCCCCCGCGCTGCCTCCTCCAATGCCCGGTGAAGCGCGGGAAAATCTCTCCAAGTGCAGCAGGTTTCGAAGGTATCCGCCAGAACCCCCAGCGCAATCAATGCACTCTGGCGGTAGGGACCATCGAAGAAAGCCTGGCGCCACGCCTCCGCCGTAGCATCTCCCCCACGCCCCTGCCCCCCAAGCCCATCGTCTCGCACCGTCGGAGGCCGCGTCAGCGCCCCGCCACACTCCTCCGCTAGCTCAATGGCACGCCGTAGCCTCGCCTCTGGCGGGTGGTCCGCCGACTCGAACCCCAACAGCAGCACCGCGCCGCCATCCGCAGGCACCCCGTTCATCAGTGCCTCCAGTGGATCCAAAAGCCGGCAGTTCGACGGGTACAGGTGGCTCTGCGCCACCGCCCGCGCCGCTGCTACCCCACTCTCGAACGCCGTGAAGCGCACGCTGGCCGACGCCCGGTACCGAGGCCTTACCTGCACCCGCATCCATGCCTCGGTGATCACCCCGAGAATTCCCTCCGAGCCCAGCATCAGCCGCTCCGGACTCGGCCCCGCCCCCGACGCAGGCAGCCTCCGAGTG
>JANWXX010000694.1 GCA_025057345.1 Polyangiaceae bacterium
GGAAGCACGGCGCCCGGCAGCGCCAGCGGGGCTTTCAGCCCCGGGCGCACGTTCTCGGCCCCGCACACGATCGGGCGCAGCGCGCCGCCGTCGTCGACCTCGCAGAGCCGCAGTCGGGCGGCAGCGGGATGCGGCCGAACCGCCCGCACCTCGCCGACCACCACGCCGTCAAGTCCCTCGCCCAGGCGCTCGATCCTCTCGACCTCGAGGCCGGCCATGGTCAGGCGCTCGGCGAGGGCCTCGGCCTCGACGCCGGGGTCGCAGAACTCGCGCAGCCAGCTCAGCGGCAGACGCATCTCAGGCGAAGGCGGCGAGGAAACGGAGATCGTTCTCGAAGAAGGCGCGGAGGTCGCTCACGCCGTAGCGCAGCATGGCGAGCCGCTCGACGCCGAGGCCGAAGGCGAAGCCGGTGAAGCGCTCGGGATCGATGCCGCCGTGCTCGAGCACGCGCGGGTGGACCATCCCGCAGCCGAGCACTTCGAGCCAGCGCGGCGGGGAGCCGTCCCCGGGGTCCCAGAGCAGATCGACTTCGGCCGAGGGCTCGGTGAAGGGAAAGTAGCTCGGCCGGAAGCGCATCCGGAAGTCGCGCTCGAAGAAGGCCGAGACGAACTGCGCCAGCGTGCCCTTGAGCTCGGCGAAGCTGGTGCGCTCGTCGACCACCAGCCCCT
>JANWXX010000695.1 GCA_025057345.1 Polyangiaceae bacterium
GGCCGGCGCGCCTGGGGGTTGGGGGGGGGGGGGGGGGGGCGGGGGGGGGGGGGTTGGGGGTGTATCGTCCCCAAGCCCACGCGACGCCTGGAAAGGCGGCGCGCGCCAGCGCGAGGGCGTGCGCGTCGGCGAGCGCGTCGTCGCGGGGGAGCAGCGCCATCAGCGCCGTCTGCGCCGTCTTGGCATGCCGGGCGGCGGATTCCAGCAGCGCCTGGCGCGCCGCCGCGTCGAGCCGATCCCAGTGCGGCGCCGCGTCCGTGATCAGCTCGGCGCTCGCCGACGGATTGCGAGCGACGGCGGACGCGAGGGCGGCGATCTGGTCGGGCGCGAGCGCGCTGTCGCGGGGGAGCAGCGCCATCAGCGTCCGGCGCGCCGTCTCGGCATACCGGGCGGCGGATTCCAGCAGCGCCTGGCGTGTTGCTGCGTCGAGCCGCGTCCAGTGCGGCGCCGCGTCCGTGATCAGATCGGCGATCCGCATCGGATTGCGGGCGACGCTCTGGGCGAGGGCGGCGATCTGGCTGGGGGCGAGCGCGCCGTCGCGGGGGAGCAGCGCCATCAGCGCCCGGCGCGCCGCCCATGCATCGTGGGCGGCGCTATCCAGCAGCGTCTGGCGCGCCGCCGCGTCGAGCCGCGTCCAGTGCGGCGCCGCGTCTGCGATC
>JANWXX010000696.1 GCA_025057345.1 Polyangiaceae bacterium
CAGACGGGGACAAGAAGGGGGACGCCTGCGACGACGACGACGACAACGACGGCATCCTCGACGGCGTTGACAACTGCCCGCTGATCCCCAACGCCGACCAGAAGGACATCGACGGAGACAAGATCGGCGATGTCTGCGACAACGACAACGACAACGACAGCGTCCCGAATGCGACCGACAACTGCCCGCTGGTCCCGAACAACAACCAGACGGATACGGATGGGGACAAGAAGGGGGATGCCTGCGACGATGACGACGACAACGATGGCGTCCTCGATGCCAAGGACAACTGTCCCCTGATCAAGAACGCTGAGCAGCTGGACACGGACGGCGACGGGCTTGGGGATGCCTGCGACGACGACGACGACAACGACAGCGTTCTCGACGGCGCTGATAACTGCCCGCTGGTCCCCAACGCCGATCAGCTCGATACGGACGGGGACAAGAAGGGGGATGCCTGCGACGACGACGACGACAACGACGGTGTCCTCGACGCCAAGGACAACTGTCCCCTCACCCCCAATGCGGACCAGAAGGACACGGATGGCGACGGGGTGGGGGATGCGTGTGCGACAGACATCGATGGCGATGGTGTCCTCAACCCAGACGATAACTGCCCGCTGGTCCCCAACGCCGATCAGCTC
>JANWXX010000697.1 GCA_025057345.1 Polyangiaceae bacterium
GCCCTCGGCAAGGGCCTATCCGCTCTCATTCCGCCCCGTCCAACTGCTCTATCGGATTCCACTCCACCTGGAACCCCGCTGCGGGTTCCCCTCGATAGAATCGATCCGAATCCCACGCAGCCACGGGTCGAATTTCAGCCGGCACATCTTCAGGAACTTGCCGATTCCATACGACTCCACGGAGTGCTGCAGCCTCTCATAGTGCGCAAAAACGGCGAGCGCTTCGAATTGATCGCAGGAGAGCGCCGCTGGCGCGCTGCCCGTCTTGCCGGATTGACGGAGGTTCCTGTCGTCATTCACGATGCAGCCGGAGACCGCCTTCTCGAGCTTGCGCTCATCGAAAACATCCAGCGAGAAGACCTGAATGCCATCGAAATCGCCCAAGCCTTTGACCGGTTGGCCAAAGAATTTCATTTGAGCCACGAAGAAATCGGGCGGAGAACTGGAAAGGACCGGCCAACCGTCACAAACTTTATCCGGCTCTTAAAACTTCCTAAAGATGTACAGATTCTAATCGCTGAACGGCGCCTTTCCATGGGTCAGGCCCGCGCGCTCCTTGGCCTTCCAACGGAAGAGCTCCAGCGAACGGTAGCCGAGAAAGCGGTTTCCCAGGGACTGAGTGTGCGGCAAGTCGAGCG
>JANWXX010000698.1:0-346 GCA_025057345.1 Polyangiaceae bacterium
TACGCAAGGCCAGAACAGCGGCCACCGGGCTCGAGGCGGCGCAGCGCAAAAGCGCGAGCGTGCCCCAGAAGTTCAGCCGCTGTCGCCGGGTGTCGTCCTCGCCCGCCCCGACGACCTCGGCGCAGTAGTCGAGCACCGCGTTGAAGAACGCCTCCCAGGCGCCGCTCAGGCGATAGGTCAGCTCGCGGGTCTCGCGTTTGGGAAAGAGGTTCGCGTCCTGCCACTCGGCGATGTCGGCGCGACGGCGTTGCACAAAGTGATTGGCGAGCCGTTCGCGCAGCTTCTCGCGCTCGGCCCCAGTCACATCGGCCAGCCGCTCGAAGGACGGCGCCAAAAGACCCAGCAG
>JANWXX010000698.1:356-638 GCA_025057345.1 Polyangiaceae bacterium
GGCTGCGTCGTCCCCGCTGTGCGGCGTCGCGGTGAGGAGCACGAGGTGGCGGGTGTCGGAGGCAGCCAGCCCCTTCAAGAGCTCGTGCCGCTGGTGGCGTCCTTGCGTCGCGGCAGCGCAGGTGTGTGCCTCGTCGACGATGACAAAGTCGGGGCACGCGTGCAGGAAGTGGTCTCGACGCTCACGACTCTTGATGTAGTCGAGGCTCACCACTGTGTGCGGATGGACCTCGAAGACGCTTGCGCCCGGTGGGAGGTTGCGCTCGATCCGCCGCGCGCTCTG
>JANWXX010000699.1 GCA_025057345.1 Polyangiaceae bacterium
TACCTGCACGTGGCGTGTAACGTTTCTTTCATGAGGCTCCCCCGCACACGCGGGTATCGACCATGTTGGCGAGCAGATTTTTGGGTCGCCCGTGCGGCTCCCCCGCACACGCGGGGATCGACCCCCGTGGCGCACCGCGCCGCACCCGACGATGGAGTCTCCCCCGCACACGCGGGGATCGACCGCGTCTGTGCGGGGCCGGCGCACGCCCTGGTGCGTCTCCCCCGCACACGCGGGGATCGACCCCAGGTCGAGCCTGGTGAGGTAGGGGACGCGGAGTCTCCCCCGCACACGCGGGGATCGACCCTGGCGGCTTCGCTGCAGGTGCCGCAGCGGGTGGTCTCCCCCGCACACGCGGGGATCGACCTGTACCAACATGGGGAACACGCTTTTTAGGGCCGTCTCCCCCGCACACGCGGGGATCGACCCGACCGAGGCTTCATCCCCCCGGCCCTGGACGAGTCTCCCCCGCACACGCGGGGATCGACCCGTGGTGGGCGAGAGCGTGGGCCTGATCGCCACGTCTCCCCCGCACACGCGGGGATCGACCCGTGCTGCGATTCAACACCGTTGCGGCGAACTTGTCTCCCCCGCACACGCGGGGATCGACCGCCGCCTGCGCTCCGCCTCGGCCAGCT
>JANWXX010000069.1 GCA_025057345.1 Polyangiaceae bacterium
TTGCACTGGCGGTGGGCCAACTCTGAGATGCGCTCGGCCAGCTTCCAGTAGCGGACCTCAATGGCTGCCTTGACGTCCAGATCCAGCAGGCCGACCTCGAAGAGTTTCTCCGACTCCTCCTTCACCTGCTGCAGGTCGTGCCAAGGTTCTGTGAGTTCACCCCGGGTCAGTGCCTCCTCTGCGTCGTCCAGAGTACGCAGCAGTTTATGGTCTGCGCTGGGGATTTTTTGGCTGTCCATCGTGGGGGTTTTCTCGATGGCCCCGAAGGCTTCCACCACCAGCACCGAGTGATGCCCCACGATGGCGCGGCCAGATTCGCTGATCAGGGTCGGGTGCGGAACACGCTCCTCATCGCACACGTCGGCTACGTTCCAAACGATGTCCCGGGCGTACTCCTCTACCGAGTAATTCATTGATGCATGGAAGGTAGAGCGCGACCCGTCGTAGTCGATCGCCAGTCCACCGCCCACGTCGAGGAACTCGATGGGGTGACCCCGCCGCCGCAGCTTGGCGTAGTACCGGGCCGCCTCCCGCACCGCGCGCTTGATGATGAGGATGTCCGGCACCTGCGAGCCGATGTGGAAGTGGATCAGCTTGAAGGCGCTGCTCAGACCGTTCTCCTTGAGGATCTCCGTGGCCTCCAAGATTTCGCTGGTGGAGAGGCCGAACTTAGCGTTCTCCCCACCGGACTCGGCCCACTTGCCCGCACCCCGGGTCACAAGCCGTACCCGCATGCCCAGCTCCGGCTCGACTCCCAGCTCACGACCGATGCGGCAGATGGCCTGCACCTCCGAGAGCTTCTCCGCGATGAGGATCACTCGCTTGCCCAGCTTGCGCCCGAGGAGTGCCATCCGGATGAAGGCGTCGTCCTTGTATCCGTTGCAGACAATGAGCGACTCCGGGTCCGTGTGCATCGCCAGCGCGGCATACATCTCTGGCTTGCTGCCGACCTCTAGGCCGTAGTGAAAGGGCCGTCCGGCATCGAGGATCTCCTCCACCACCTCCCGGAGCTGGTTCACTTTGATAGGGAAGACCCCACGGTAACTCCCCCGGAACTTGTTCTCCGCGATGGCCCGGTTGAAAGCCTCGTTGAGCACCCGCACCCGGTGGTGAAGCATATCCTGGAGGCGGATGATCAGCGGTAGCTTCAGGCCCTCCTCCTTGAGGGCGGCCTCGACGACATCGGTGAGGGCGATCTTGCCGCCCCGCGCCTGGAGCGGTGCCACGACGATGCGCCCCTGCGCATCCACGTCGAAGTATCCTGAACCCCATCGATCGATCAGATACAGCTTCTTCGCGTCGGCGGTCGTCCAGGGCTCGGACTCAGGGGAGGGCTGGTCCGTGGGGGCGGGCTCGGTGTTCAACTTGCTTCAGCTCCTTTGTGGACGAGGACCACGCTCGCCACGCGCTTTGGTAAAAGATTGGCGACGCGCGTCAAGACGCAAACTGACTCCCCATGGCTCCCCTCCTCCTCCGGCGCACCTGGCTCCTGGGGGTTCCTCCGGTGCTTCTCGGCTGCTCCCGCACTTCTCCGGGCGCTTCCTCGGACGCTCCCCCTTCTCCCTCCATCTCCTCGGTGCGGCTCACGGAGCCCGCCTCCTCCATCTCCTCCGAGGTGCCCTCATCTCTGGTCAACGCCCGCCTCCTCCCCTTCGGTGGACGCCAGACCGCGGTGGTGGTGGCACCCACCTGGACCGGCACCGTTCGGTTGCCGGTGCTGGTGGCCCTCCATGGGCTCGGCGAATCACGCAAGGGGCTGGAGGGCGGGGCCTGGGGCTGGGCCCGTGATTACGGCCTGGAGCTGGCGATGGCGAGACTCCACCGACCTCCACTGACGGTAGATGATTTTCAGGGGATCTACGACCAGCCCAGGGTAGACCGGATCAACGCCTCCCTGACGGAGCGCCCCTTCCGGGGGCTGATCGTCGTCTGCCCCTATACCCCCGACCTCCTTCGGGAGAAGACCCTGGACAACGCTGGCCCCTTCGCTTCCTTCGTGGTCAAGGAACTACTCCCGACGGTGCGCGGTACCTACCCAACGCTCTCGGGGCGCGAGGCTACAGGCATCGACGGGGTGAGCCTGGGCGGGCGGGTAGCCCTGCTCGTAGGGCTGCTCCACCCGGAGGTGTTTGGTGTCATTGGCTCGCTCCAGGCAGCCCTTCAAGTGACCGAGGCCCGGCCTCTGGCTAAGCGGGTACTCACCGCTCGGGAGAAGGCCAGCCCACTGCGGCTTCGGCTGGTAACCAGTGAGAAAGATTTTTACCGGGGAGAGATCCTGGCGTTCCATCGGGAACTGGAGCGGCTCCGGCAGGAGCATGAGCATCTCGTCGTTCCGGGGCCCCACGACTATTCCTTCAATCGGGGCCCCGGCGCCATCGAGATGCTGCTCTGGCACGACCGCGTCCTACGCGGCGAGGCTGGCTGACCTAGACCCGTGGGGAGAGATGGCGATTCGGAGGTGGGGAAATGGCTTGCACTTCCTAAGGGTGGATGTAAAAGTGCGCCCCTTCTTTCAGGAGGATCGATGCCGTCCGAAGCTGTCCAATGTAAACCCCTCGAAGTCGTCGTTGGTGACAAGGGGATCGAGCGCGCTATCAAGCACCTGAAGCGGAAGCTCGCTTCCGAGGGGATCCTGCGCGAGCTCAAGAGCCGCCGTCACTACCTCAAGCCCAGCATCAAGCGCCGCAAGAAGCAGGCAGAGGCCGCTCGCCGTCGTCGCAAGCGGGCCAAGGCGGACACCGAGGCTCCTCGGGGGCTTTAGCTATCGCGTCTTGCCCAGGAGCGACGGTAGAGGGCAAAACCAGCGGCGAGGGATAGCAGCACACCGGCAATCCGTGAGGGGGAAGCTCCTACGGTCCGACACCCACAGGTGCTCTCCTCGACAGCTTCGTTCTCTTCTTCGATACGAGCGAGGTATCCCTTGCTACCGCTCTTCCCTCCTGCGCCACCTTTCCCTCCTAGGCCTGCCCCTCCTGTTCCCCCACCAGCATGGCCCCCCCCCAAGCCTCCTTGGGGGCTGACCACTATACCTCCTGCCCCCCCGTTCCCGCCCAAGCCGCCGCTTCCCGGAGCATGTTCGCAAAGGCCCCCCTTACAAGCCTGACCTGGGGGACACTTGGCGCCCTGGCAGGCATCAATGCATTGGCCTGCCACACAGACGGTACCTGGGTTGCAAGAGAGGGATTCGCATCCCGGGTCGACGCAGAGTCCAGAAGGGGCGCAAGATTTGCCAGTCGGGCAGTTCCCGCAGCCACACTTATCCTTGCAGACACCTCCTTCGCAGATGGTATCTCCAGGACACTGGACCCCAACGCAAGGGTCGACGCATACATCGAAGCGGCACACCTGCCCGAGAGGGCAGAGAACGCCCTCGCAAGGGGTTTGGCACTGACCCTTCCGGCAGACGCTCCCATCAGGACAGGACAAGTTGGCGCAGGTGGGGTCGACGCAGTACCCGGTGGCTGTCTCGCAGGTGAGGTCTGGGGGGCAGGCGAATTCACCACTGCTGCACTTCTTGACGCAAGTTCCCCGGAAGCAGACGAAGCCAGCCGGGCAAAGCCCTTCTCCATCGTCGATAGCCCCGTTGCAGTCGTCGTCGACAGCATTGCAGGTTTCCACGCCCTTGGGGGCTGCCTGGAGGCAGGTCAGGGTGCCGTCCTTGCACTGGAGGATCCCCTGGGCACACACCCCGGGAAGCCCCGTGTCGCAGGGAGTGCCGCCGCCAGAGCAGGTGATCCCCTCGACCCGGGTGAGCAGATCCTCGAAATCATTGTCCCCGCCGCCATAGAGATCCTCCCAGCCGAAGTAGAAAGCCTTGGGGTAAACCTGACTGTCGAGCACGATGAGGTGGATGTAGCTGTTGGGGCCTTTGTTGTCGTCGTTGTATTGAGGTTCGGAGAAGTACAGATGGCCCAACGTGTTTGGGTCCGGCCCATTGGGGCCGAACTGGACGCAGTTGCCTGGCTTGTCCTGCGTCGATGCCATAAAAAAGCCGATTTTGCCGCCTTTGTAAGCTGGGTGGCTCTTGATGGCCAAGGTCTTTACCGTGCCCACATCATCGTTGCACCCTAGGAACTCATGGAGATCCGAGTTGGCCGGCCTCTGCCCAGTGACATTGTACCAACCAAAACTGTTCTTCTGGCTGCCGCCTCGGGCGATGACTTTGAAGGTGAGATTGCAGGTCGGATCGAAGGTTTGAGGGGTGGTTGCCGCAGAAACCGATGGGTCGATGTTCTCACCCTCTCCATCCAGATACCCTTTAAGGTTCCCGTTGCTGGGGATCGGAGAGCCATCCGGTTGGTTGAGGGCTAGTGCCTGGGCAGGTGCATGGGTCAAGACAAGGACAAGAGCTACCGTGGGCCATCGGTGCGGAGCCATGCTCCGAGGATACCTCATCGACCCATAGAAGCCCCCAGATACTTCAGGGCCTTGGTGCCAGGGAGGCCCACCGAGCCACCAGCGCTGCCCCTTCGGCCATCCAGGCCGCTAGCCGATCCGGGTCCAGGGGTCGCGCGCGGAACACCTCTCCCACCAGTGCATGGCGAGGTCCTCCCAGCATCACCCGCGGTGTCTCCCCCTCCGGCTGGATCACCACCACGGCGGTGATTCCCTCTGCATCATGGCGAGATGTCTCTGTCACGAAACGACCCACTCGGGAGCGGAGTACCACCTCGTGTCCCTCCGCCAACACTTCGAAGCGTGCTAGGGCGTTATGGAAGAAACGCCAGAGAAACCAGCAACTAAGTGCGAGGAACAGCAGCGAGAGCGTCAGGCCCACCCGGGAGAAAAACGGTGTTCGGCGGGTGTATTCCGCAAGCAACAGTGCTGTTCCCAGCATAGGTCCTGCGGCGATGGCGGAGAATGCATCCGGTTCCCTCCGGAACGCGATTCCGAAGGGAAAGACTCGCCTGGCCGAGCCCGTCGGCAGCAGGCGCAGGTGCCGCTCTAGGTGAGCCTCCAGTGCCTCCGGGTCATCCCGCAGATCCACAGGGAAACGATGGCGCGGTCGGAGAAACGGGCTCGTTGGTTTCATGGGAACGGCGTGCAAGGTAGCCAGGTTCACCGCTGCCCGCGAGGGGCCGGAGGTTCGGCGGTCAGCGGATCGTCCGGCCAGGAGTGGCGTGGGTACTTGCGGCAGAGCTCCCGACGCACCGATGGGTAGGTCCGCTCCCAGAAGCCTGCCAGATCCGTTGTGATTTGCACCGGGCGTTGGTTCGGTGCCAGCATCCTCAGCACCAGCGGCACCCGCCCCCCGGCCAGGGTCGGTGTCGCCCTCATGCCGAAGAAATCCTGCAATCGGCTTTCGATGTAAGGTGGTTGGTCGGGGTCGTAGTGGACCTGGCAGCGACGCCCTCCTGGAAGCTCGATCTTCTCCGGCGCCCAGCTGTGGAGCTTCTGGAGGTGCTCCGGGGACAGGGAGGAGGCGAGCTGACCCAGCAGGTCCGCCTGGCGGAGCTCCTCGAAGGAGCGTTTGCCTACACAGAGCACTTCCATTCTGGCTCGAAGATCCGCCTCGTCAAAGCGGGGGAAATCCGGGAGGAAACCAGCAAGAAAACGCGCTCGCCGGAGCCATCGCTCCAGGATCTCGGGAGGGTCGACGAAGGCCGCGAGACCTTTCTTGAGCGCAGCCTCCGCCAGCACGGCGGCGGTGTGCTCGTCCGGGTCACCCTTCCTCCGCGTCTCGTCGAGGACGAGCCGATCGTAAAGGAGACGCTCCACGCTCTCCACAAACTCTGTGTCTGGATTCCAGGAGAGCTCGCGCTCCTCCCGGATTCGCTCAGGGAACAGCTCAAGGAGCCACTCGGGTTCAATGGCGCTGACGCTACGGGCTATCGGACTTCCGCGTCCTTGGCCTTCACTTTCCTGGATAGCAACCACGACTACGAAGGGAGCAGCGAGCACGGAGCTGGCTTCCCCTTGGATTGCCGACCCCCCTCCGCTGAGGATCAAGTCGCGTCCTCCAGGGCGGCGACGGCGGGCCACTCGATCTGGAAAGGACAAGAGCAGGGCTTTACGCAGAGCTTCTTCCTCGTCCACCCGCGGGTCTCCGTGCCTTGAGAGTTTCTGGAGGAGTTGGCGGGCGGCCCGGGTAGCAGCCCCAACCGTGCTGGGATCCAGGCCCCGGGTGCGGAGCTCGATGGCGGAGAGGTGGTCTTGTTCCGCGCGGCGTAGCTCGTCGAGGCGGGCGAGAGGGTCGCTGGAAGTCGCCTCATCGAGGCGGCTGTCCCGCCCTCCACGGGTGAAGCTGGCGCGCTCCTGCTGGCGGATGTCGCGCTCGGCGAGCAAGGCGGCGAGGCGGCAACCGTCTCGGCCAACTCCAGCGCGCTCCGCCTCGACGACCAGACGGGCGAGGCGCGGGTGGAGGGGGAAGCGGAGCATGGATCGCCCGGTTGGCGTGATGGTCCTGCGATCGTCGAGGGCGCCGAGGCGTTGGAGCAGCTCAACGGCGGAGGCAATGGCTGGCTCGGGAGGGGGGTCGAGCCAGGGGATTTCGGCAGGGGAGAGCCCGTGGTGGGCCAGCTCAAGGAGGCACTCGGAAAGGTCTGCTCGGAGCAGCTCAGGCGGGTCGTGCTCGGCGCGGGTGTCGTGGTCGCGGAGGGTATAGAGGCGGATGCAACGTCCTTCTCGGGTACGGCCGGCCCGGCCAGCCCGCTGGGCCGCCGAAGCACGACTGATACGCTCGGTGCGCAAGGTAGGGAGGCCTGTCCAAGGGGAGTAGGAGGCGACACGAGCCAGTCCGCTGTCGATCACTGCAGTGACGCCCTCGATGGTGATGCTGGATTCAGCTACGTTGGTAGCAACGATGATCTTGCGAAGAGAGTTGGGTTGGAGGGCGGCATCCTGCTCCTCGTGAGAGAGTTCGCCATGGAGAGCGTGGAGCGATAGAGCCTCCTGCTGGGCCAGCGGTGCCAGGGCGGTGAGGGCGAGGCGGATCTCCCGAGCACCTGGGACAAATACGAGGATATGTCCGTCTAGGCCCTCACGGATGAGCTGGCGGACCCCGCTAACAATCTGCAGCTCCAAGGGGCGATCGTCCGGTCTATCCTGGTAGCTGATCCGTACATGGAAATACCTCCCCTCAGAGCGGATCCGCGGTGCACCAAGGGCGTCGGCAACTCGTGCGCCGTCTAGGGTAGCACTCATCACCACAAGGCGGAGATCCGGGCGTGTGGAGCGCTGGAGGCGGGCAAGCAGGGCAAAGGCCAGATCCGTTTGCAGGTGGCGTTCATGAAATTCGTCGAGGAGCACGGTGCCCACCCCTTCAAGGCGGGGTGAGGTAAGGAGCATACGGGTGAGGGTGCCCTCGGTGACGAAGCGGATCCGGGTTTCTGGGGAACCTACCTCCTCGAAGCGGACCCGATAACCTACCTGCTTGCCCAAAGGTTCCTGCAGCTCCTCGGCGACCCGGCGAGCGGCGAGGCGAGCAGCAAGGCGTCGGGGCTCTAGCACAAGGATCTCTCCGGGGAGGCCGCTGTCGAGCAGTGCTCTCGGGACGCGAGTGGTCTTACCGGCGCCCGGTGGTGCTTCAAGCACCAGAGAGGGGTGCTTACGGAGGGCAGCGATCAGTTCGGGGAGGAGAGGATCGATGGGGAGCGGTTGCACAAGCGACCCTAGCACTGCTCCAAAGTCTCACTCCTTGAAGTCGGAGGCCGAAAGCTGATGACGGCGGAGGAGCTCGTAGAAATCGGTGCGGTTACGGCCCGCCATACGGGAGGCTACGGTGACATTGCCGCCGGTGCGGCGCATCAGCTCGGTGAGATAGGTCTTCTCGAAGATGTCACGAGCCTCCCGGAGCTGAGGCAGGACAGCTTGCTCGTCTTGAAGAAGCTGAACGATCTGGAGGAGACCATCGAGACCCGAGGGGGAGGAAGGGAGCACAGAGGGAGAAGAAAAGGAGGGGGGCGGGGATGTATTGGTTGGGCCAAGCACCTGGCGTAGATCGTCCGCACAGATCTGGTCACCTCGGCTCAGCAGCAGGGCGGCTTCCATGACGTTTGCCAGTTCACGAACATTGCCTGGCCAGCGGTGGGAGAGGAGCAAGCTTACGGCATCGCGAGTCAGGCGAGGAGTGGGTCGGTTGTGGCGGGAAGCGGCACGTTCCAAGAAGACACGGGCCAGCCACGGAATATCGCTCTGGCGCTCGCGGAGGGGGGGTATCGCCAAAGGAACAACGTGGAGGCGGTAGAAGAGATCCTGGCGGAAGGTTCCTTCGGTAACCAAGGTGCGGAGATCCCGGTTGGTGGCGGCCAGCACTCGGGCGTCTGTTTCCTCCTCAATGGTAGAGCCTACCCGGGAAAAGGTGCGTTCCTGGAGTACTCGCAGGAGCTTCACCTGGACTGCAGGAGAGGCTTCACCGATTTCATCGAGAAACAACGTCCCACCCCGGGCTGCAGCGAAGAGTCCTGCCTTGTCCCGTAGGGCGCCGGTGAAAGAGCCCTTAATGTGGCCGAAGAGCTCGCTCTCTAGGAGTTCTGCAGGGATGGCTCCGCAGTTGACCGCAACGAAGGGTCCATCACTTCGGGGTGAGAGGGCATGGATGGCTCGGGCAGCCAGCTCCTTCCCGGTACCGCTCTCTCCGGTGATCAGGACTGTAGCATCGGTGGGGGCGACACGAGCGATCATCTCACGAACACGAGCAATCCCGGTGCTGGTGCCCAGCAGCCGGGTTTCCTTGCTCTGGGCGCCGACTGCCTGGCGAAGGCCGGCTACCTCGCGGCGCAGGGAGGAACTTTCTACCGCGTGAGCAAGCTTCTGGAGCAGATCGTGATCATGGAACGGTTTGGTGAGGAAGCCGTACGCTCCGCGCTTCATGGCCTCTACGGCCGTGTCGATAGTTCCGTGGGCAGTGAGGATGACTACAGGAATGTCGGGAGAGCGCTGCTGTACCTCGCTCAGCACGTTAAGACCGTTCTCTTCACCAAGGCGAAGGTCAAGGATCATCGCATCTACATGCTCACGCTCCAGAACGGAGAGGCCAGAGGAACCGTTGTTGGCGGCGGTCACCCGGTAGCTGTTGTGCTCCAGCCGTATAGCAAGGAGTTCGCAGATCTCCTGTTCATCATCAATGATGAGCACATGAGGACGTGGTTCGTTCATGAGCACGTGTTGGCTGGTGTCACGTTAGGTTTAGGCAAGGGAAGCCAGATGGAGAAGGTAGCGCCGGGAGGCTCATGGTCTTCAAGGCGGAGTTCTCCACCGTGGGCACGGATGATTTCTCGGGAGAGCGCAAGCCCCAAGCCAATCCCTGCCGGGCGGCTCGCGCTGGGTACTTCGTGAGAGACGAAGGGGGTGAACAGCTGAGTGCGTACGTCCTTCCGGACGCCTGGACCTCGATCTTGGACCCGAATCTGAACCCAGGAGCCTTCTCGGCCGTCAGGATCAGTTCGTCGGACCTCCCTGCTGAGCCTCACAGGTTCTCCCTGGGGAGATACAGACACGGCATTGCGAATCAGGTTGGCGATGGCTCGTTCCATCAGGGGACCGTCGAGGCTCATGGTAGGCAGCTCGCCCTGGCGCTCCACATGAATGGGAACCCCCTTCACCTGAGCGTCATCCCGCTCGTATTCGACGGCTGCCTCAATGACTTGATCCAGGGTGGTACCCGCCTGGATCTGGAGCGGGGTACCCGCTCGGAGCCGGCTCAGTTCCAGGAGGGTAGAAACCATGCGAATTTGCCGCTCGCAAGCATCCCGAGCGATTTGCACTACCCGACGTTGCCGGTCGGTCAACGGTCCGGTTGCACCATCCCCCAGCAGGGCTAGGGCCTCACGGAGCTTGGCCAGAGGCGTTCTCAACTCATGGGAGATGGATGCGAGAAAGCTTTGCTTGAGCTGCTCCAACTTGGCAAGCTGCTGCCTCATGCCGTCCAGCTCGGTGGCCAGTGCGGCCACTTCATGGGGGCCTCCTGTGGCAATTTCCCTGGAAAAGTCCCCCTCTCCTATACGTCGTGCAGCCCCGGCCAGGGTTTGCAGTGGATCCGTCACGCTCCGGGCTACCGACCGGGCTGCCACTACCAACATGACTGCTGAGAGCACCACGGCGATGCCTCCCGCCCAAGTGGCTTGCTCGCTTAGCCTTCTGGCCTCCTCTTCCCGGGCCACCATCGAGTGATGGAGCGACTGGGTTTCCACAAGCCATGCATCAGTAAGCTGTTCATCCAGCCGCTGCTCCTCCCGAATCGCTGCCCGCCCGAGGGTCTGCTGACACAGCCCATGAGCCAGCTTCTTCCTTGCAAAATCCCTGTAATGCTCGGCAGCTTCGCGGAGCGAGGGCCGTGAGGCAACCGCCTTGCGGAGCACAGCTTCCACCTGTTCGGTATGTTCGGTCAATCGCCTCGCCAGCTCTCTCGGATCTTCCCCTCGTTCGCAGCCATCCTCTACCTGGCGCAGCGCCACATCCAGCGCCCAGGCTGCTTGATGCAGCCCGTGTTCTTGGCGCATGGTATCGAGGTCGGTTCTTAGCTCTCCGATGCTTCCCGTCAGCCGCACAACCGAGCCCACCGTCACCAGCAGGGCAGCACCAATCAACCCAAGAGGAGCCACCTGGGAGAGGGCCAGCCGTGTCAGAAGTCTCATGGTGTCGGGGTACATGATGCGATGCTTGACCCATGCAGGGCATCGCTTTCTGCACTCTGCAAGCGCGGCGCCATTCAAAATGCATGCCTAGGGGGCCACGGTGGCGGAGGGGTGTTTGCAATTGCTGACAGAAGAACCGGGCACGGTGTGTCATAAAAGACCGACGCACGGAAAAGAACTCGCGACAAATCTCCTCAGGTAGCTACCTAGGGTTCCTGGCACATAGGCTGCTTAATAGACCCCCCCGGATTCAACCCCATGACCTCCACGCTCTCGGAGTCTCACCCCCCGACCAGGGGGGCCAGCTCACTCCCCCTAACCCCAGCCCCTACACCGAGCCCGACCCTCCAGGTGTTGGCTTTCGCGGCACGGCTTTGGGGGGTTCCCTACAACGAGGAGGCCATCGAGAGGGTACTTGAGGATCTTCCGGTGAGTCTTCAGCCAGAAGCGCGAGAGCTGGAGGCTCAGTTGCGTCAGGCGGCACCGGTCATTGGTTTCGAGGTAGTGCCCTTCGCGGGGCCTGCCTCTGAGGTGATGAACCGGGCACACCCGGGCGCGCCGGCCTTCCGCATTGTGGCGGGGGCAAGTGGGCAACCCAGGTGGGTGGCTCTGCTCGGGCAGCGGTTGGGGAGGGCGGTGCTTAGCGAGATCCACGCCGGGCTAGAACCCAAGGAACTTTCAGCCGAGGAAACCTCCCGGTTGCTCAAAGATGCGGGGGATTCTCCTTGGTTTTTCCTGGAGCCGCAGCGGCCTCTGGAAGCAGCTAAGGGGGGTCACCATGACCACCCTCCTCCCTGGAACCGGTTTTGGGCGCTGATGAGGCCAGAGAGCTCGGACCTGGGGGTAGTGGTGGTGTACGCGGTGCTGGTGGGGTTGCTCTCGCTGGCGGTTCCGGTGGCAGTGCAGGCCCTGGTGAACACGGTAGCTTTCGGGGTGCTTCGGCAGCCAGTGTTGGTCCTGACGGTACTCGTGCTCACCGGGTTGGTGTTCGCTGGGGTTTTCCGTGCAGCACAAGTTCATGTGGTGGAAGTGCTCCAGCGACGGATCTTTGTTCGTGCAGCAGTGGATACAGCCAGTCGGCTGGCCCAATCCCAGGTTTCCGCTTTCGATGGGCGCAGTGGACCTGAGCTGGTCAACCGGTTCTTCGATGTGCTCACTCTGCAAAAGAGTGCTGCCACGCTCCTCCTCGATGGGCTCGGGATCGTTCTTCAGATCGCCATCGGCGCGCTTCTGATGGCCTTTTACCACCCGATGCTACTGGCCTTTGATGTGGTGTTGATGGCAGTGCTCGCCTTCAACGTGCTCGTGCTGGGGCGTGGCGGTGTGGCAACAAGCCTGGCAGAGTCCCAGGCAAAGTATGAAGTGGTAGCGTGGCTGGAAGAACTTGCAGGACATAACGCAGCCTTCCACAGTGCTGGCGGGCGGGCCTTCGCCTCCATGCGGGTGCAACACTTGTGCTCCGAGTACCTCCGCGCCCGTCGATCCCATTTCCGCATCGTGATGAGACAGACCGTGGCGATGCTGGCGCTCCACGCTATCGCTAGCGCGGCGCTCCTCGGGGTGGGGGCCATCCTGGTGATGGAGCGACAGCTAACTCTGGGGCAGCTAGTCGCTGCCGAGCTGATCGTGAGCGCAATGCTTGCGGGGATCTCCAAGCTGGGGAAATATCTGGAGACGTTCTACGACCTGCTTACCGCGGCGGACAAGCTGGGCTACCTCATCGACCTACCGCTAGAACGGGTGAGCGGGCAGGAGCCTAAGGGCAGCGGCCCCATGGAGTTCGAGTGCCGCAACCTATCCTTTGCATACGAGCCCCCTCATGACCCCCACCATGGGGAACCTCACAGGGGACATCATGCGCACCCAATCTTCCAAAGTATCTCCTTGCGAGGAACGCGGGGAGAGTCGATTGGTATCTACGGAGCCCAGTCCAGCGGCAAGAGCACTTTGGCGGAGCTCCTTCTAGGTTATCGTTCTCCGTCGGAGGGACTGATCTTCTTCGACGGAGTGGACCAGAGAGAGCTTCGGCTCGATGGGCTCCGATCTCAAGTGGCTTTGGTACGTGGCATTGAACTGTTTGATGGCACCATCGCGGAGAACGTGCGTGCCGGTCGCACCCACCTGGGCCCCGAGGACATACGGCGTGCCGTCGAGTTTGTCGGTCTACTCCCGATCATCCAATCGTTCCCCGAGGGACTACGGCAGCGAATCTTGCCCCAAGGGGGGCCCCTCTCCGACGGACAAGCTCTGCTGCTCAGCTTGGCTCGTGCTGTCGCCGGTTCTCCCCGCATGCTTGTAATCGACGGTACCCTTGACGGTCTCAGCCTCAACCAGCAGGAAACCCTCCTACAACGCTTGATGGACCCTGCCATGCCTTGGACTCTTCTGCTGCTCACCCGCCATCGGCATTTGGCGGATCGCTGCCACCGTTCGTTCCTTTTGTCCCATGGGCACCTTGAGCCTCTGGAGGACTCGGGCCCCCACTCCATTCCGGGGCAGGTGTTCTAATGGGCGGCCATCCCTTTCGTACTTGGGAGTCGCCCTCGGGACTCCCCATCATCCACGAAGTATCTACTCCGCGGGTCCATCGTACTCTTTCCCGTCTGCTGCTCGCTACGGGCCTTTGGCTCCTTGCGGTCCTGACTCTGACTCCCTGGCAGCAGTCTGCAGATGGTGAGGGCAGGGTCATCGCCTTCACCCCCGTCGAGCGCCAGCAAATTCTGGAGGCACCTATCGATGGTCGAATCGTCCAGTGGCATGTTCGCGAAGGCTCTATCGTAAAAGCTGGGGATCCCCTCGTCGATATCGCCGACAACGATCCAGACTTGATGAACCGTATCCGGGGTGAGCGTGATGCCATTAAACAGCGAATCGAGTTGGCCAAGCAGCGTGTAAGCACCTTGGAAGCACGTATCTCGACCCTTGAGGAAATGCGCAGAACGGCCGTTGCGGCCGCTGCCGCTCGTGTCCGTGTTGCAGCCCAACGAGTCAAAGCCTCTGAGCAGGCCCTAGAGGCATCCAAAGCAGCCAATTACACCTCCAAGCTCAACCTAGATCGGCAGCGTGCTCTGGTGAAAGACGGTCTCGTCTCCAATCGAGCCGTCGAACTTGCCGAGCTGGAGTTTACCCGTACTCTTACCGAGGTCGAACGCTCCAATGCCGCCTTGCTTGGGGCCCGCAGCGAGGAGTCCGCCGCTCTTTCCGAGAAGATGCGTGTGGATGCGGAGCGCGAGTCGGTTATAGAGGAGGCCCGTGCTTCCCTCGCATCCGCCCAAGCGGATATTGCTCGTACCAACGAAGAACTCTACCGCATTGAGGTCCGCATCGCACGCCAGGAAGCCCAGTCCGTTGTCGCTAACCGCGATGGTATGGTCCAGCGCGTTCTTGTGGTCGATGGGAACCAGATGGTCAAGGCTGGGGATAAGCTCCTCATCCTTGTACCTGACACCAAGGACCGTGCCGTCGAGGTCTGGGTCAAGGGCAACGATGCTCCGCTCATCTCTCCTATGCGCCATGTCCGACTCCAGTTTGAGGGTTGGCCCGCGCTCCAATTTTCCGGTTGGCCTTCCGTTGCCATCGGTACCTTCGGTGGGCGCGTCGCCTTTGTTGACCCCTCCGACGATGGAAAGGGAAAATTCCGCGTCGTTATCGTTCCTGATGAAGGGGAGCCTTGGCCCGATGCGCGCTACCTCCGCCAAGGGGTCCGTGCTCACGCCTGGGTTCTTCTCGATCAGGTTCGTCTTGGCTACGAGCTGTGGCGTCAGTTCAATGGCTTCCCGCCCACGGTCAACCAGCCCGTGGACGGCGATGAGAAGGACGATAAGGGCAAGAAATGAGAACCGCTCTTCGCTTCTTCCTCCTCGTGCCGGTCCTTTCTTCGCCGGCGCTTGCTCAGCTCCCGACCCCTCCTCTCGCCCCCAACCCCCCTTCCGCGACGGTCCCTGCTGCCGCAGTCCCGCCCCAGGAACCTGAACCTCTGCCAGGGGCTACACCTCTCAGTCTCCGGGAGGTACTCGACTCCGTCAACCGCCATTACCCCCTCCTGGATGCTGCTCAGCAGGACGTAGAAGCCGCCCGAGGCGCTGCCCGAGAAGCCGATGGTGGCTTTGACTTTGCCTGGAAATCCAGGGCAACTTTCGCTCCCCTTGGCTACTACCGGAACATGCAACTTGACTCCGTCTTTGAGGTACCCACCCAGCTCTGGGGCCTTCGTGCCTTCGCTGGTTGGC
>JANWXX010000006.1:0-4101 GCA_025057345.1 Polyangiaceae bacterium
CACTTGGGTGACTTGACCTACGGGAAGGGCGTCGGCGCCGGAGCAGCACCGCAGCGACGGCGAGCCCACCCCAGGGTGGCGGAAACCTTGGTGCCCCCGGGATCGCACAGCCACAAGCACTTCTAGGTGGCGGGAGCGGAGGGGGCGGCGGAGGGGGAGGTTCGGGCTCCGGAGGGGGCGGTGGAGGAGGCGGCGGCATCGGGAGTTCAAGCGGGTCTGCTTCCAGTTCCAGGGTGCCATCGACGCGAATCTTTGGGGTGACGGTCTTAGCCTCCTCGCTCCACCAGATGGGAGCCTGGTACTCACCGTCGTCGTCCCCCTCTTCCACGGGCCCGGAGAGAACCCCAGCGCTGAGGGAGAGGTCAATAGAGGATCCGCTAACCGGTTGCTGCTTTGCATCCTGGAGCCTCCACACGAGGAGGGCCTCGCGTTTGAGCGGATCGGGGCGCTCCAGACGAGGCAGGAGAACAAAGGGAGCGATGCTGGGGGGCGGTAGATCCAGGGAGGTGGCCAGCTTGGGGTTAGAGGAAGGCCCGCAGCGGATCTTGCTGGGTATCTTCTTCGTTTTACGAAGCGTCTGGGACAGGGGGCCGAGGGGGCCGCCGTCAAGACCGCAGAAGATATCACCTGGGGAGATCTGGGCTATGACGCTGTTCTTCGACTCGTCGCGCACCAGCCGAGCCACTGCCACTAGCGTCTGCACCACCGAACTGAACGGCCCCTCGAACTCGTCGTCCAGGGCGCTGACCCGAGCGTAGTAGCGCCCGGGGCCCAGGCGCCGAGCCTCGATCTTGGTTGTACCCACTGGAACGCGGGCGTTGACCACCAGCGTGTTGAACAGCTTGTCGCGGGCCACCTGGATGTGCCACTGGACTGGGGCAGGCCCACTCCCCTTGCCGGGTCCGTACTCGGCCTCCAGGGTCACGCGGCGGCCGGAGGTCAGGAAAGAAGGCGGCGGTGTGGAGATCCAGACCGGGGCGGGGGGCAGAGGACGGGGGGGCGAGGGGGCATCTCCCTCGGTAGCGCGGCTGCCGAAACCGGCGCTGACCTTGACCGTCTGGTTCTTCGAGGTGATGGCTGACTGTCCGCTGTAGACCATCAGCCGGGTGGTCTTCTTGTCGTCGACCTTGATCTGAGCCTCCCCGGAGCCGAGGGTGACCTCTCCTGCAGCGGTCTGCACAGTGGTTTCAGAGCCAGCAAGGGCGCCGAGGTGAGCCCGGAGTTGACCACTCATAAGCTGAGTGTCGGAGACGGTGGCCTTCTGGGAAGCCTTCTTGCTGCTATCTCCGAAGATAACCACAAGGGTGTTCTCGCCGAGCTGGAGGCGGGTTTCATCGCGGAAGAGCACCTCGGCTCCGGAGCCCTCATAGGTCTTGACCTGGTGTCCCCGGGAGAGTGGTTCGTTGGTCTGCGCGCGCTTGAGTGTTGGGTTCTGCACCTCGACCCGGTTGTGGACGGAGGTGAGGCGGGCGTCCGGCCCGGAGAGGGGCGGGGCTAGGTTCGGGGGGGGGAGGTAGAGGACCAGCCCAGGCGTCAGGTTGTGGGGCTGAGGACCGAGATCGTTGAATTGGTGGATGAGGTCCACCCGGCGAGAGTCACCGTAAATGCGCTGCGCCAGCCCCAGGCACGAGTCGCCCTTAACGACGGTGTATCGCATCAACTTCTGTACCGGAGGCGTCGCCGGGGGCTCGTCCTGGGCGAGAGCGAGAGAAGCCGTGAGAAGCAGCGCCGCCGCGAAGCGCCTCCGGATCATCGGCCCCTCCTTGCGATCCGGAGCGCCCTCGCCGGGATCTCCGTGTCGCCCGCCGTATAGAGCACCGCGTCGCTGGCTCCTGCCCGGATGTACGTGGGGATTTCATCGGCCCTCGGTAGGTCGAAGACCAGCACTGGAACGCCCCCCAGAGCCGGGTGCTGGCGAAGCTGGCGGAGCCGCCCAGGCGCAGTTGTCCCCGCCGGTAGCAGGATCACTCGGGGAGGCTCAATCTCCGAGGGAGGAGGCTCGTAGGCGATCCAACAGGTGGTCTGGAGCCCCCCGGCCCCTAGCACGGCCTGAAGCGTTCCGGCTCGGGCCGGGTCCGTGTGCCAGAGGAGCACCCGGAGAACCCCCGGAGCCTGGGCCACCGCTGGGGCCTGCCTGGGCAGCGTGAGTGCCCGGTCCTCACGGGAAAGGGCGGCGTGGTAAGGCCGGGAGGTGGCGAGGTTCTGCAGGGTGGTTGCCAGATCCGTGCCGCGGATGGCTGCGGCCAGGGCCTGCCGAAACTGGATTGCAGAAGGCCTCGACGCCGGATCCTTCGCCAGCCCACGCTGGACCAGTGCCTCCACCCCCGGAGGTACCGCGGGCCGGTTCCCCCGCTCGCTCAACTTCGGGGGCGGCACGTAGAGGTGCTGGGCCATGATCTCCGCGGCGGAATTGGCCCGGAAGGGGAGCTCACCGGTCAGCATCTCGAAGAGCATCACGGTAGCAGCATAGACATCCGTCGGGGGGCCCACGGTAAGGTTGCGGCACTGCTCGGGGCTCATGTAGTAGGGCGTACCGGCGACGGTGCCAGGCTGGGTGAGGCGGGCATCGTAGGAGGGGAAGGTTACTTGGGCGATGCCGAAGTCGAGGAGCTTGATCGCGTCGTTCTGCCCACGACCCTCTAGCAGGAATACGTTCTCCGGCTTGAGATCCCGGTGAACGATGCCGACCCGATGCGCTGCATCCAGCACCTGAAAGATCTGATCGATGATGTGATAGACCCGCTCCGGGGCCAGCATCGTCCCCTGGGTGACAAGGGTGTTGAGGGGCTGCCCCTGGAGCAGCTCCATGACCATGAAGGGAGCCCCCTCGTGCTCGCCCGCGTCGAGGATGGTAACGATGCCAGGGTGGCGCAGCCGCACGAGGGCGACGATCTCTCTCCGGAAACGCTCCCGAGCCTCGGCGCTGGTGGCCAGGGAGGTTCTGAGGAACTTGATCGCCACCCGCTCCTGCAGGTCGGTGTGGATCGCATGGTAGACCGCGCCCATCCCGCCCTGCCCCAGCAGCCCCTCGACCCGGAACTTTCCTGAGATAACCGCTCCGATGTAGCGGGCCGGTACAGGGGTTTTGCAGAAGGCGCAGGGGCGCTGGCAGCGGGTCACCCGCTGGCAGGCGGGGCAAGGGCGGAGGTCGTCGGGATCTTCCTGGGAGGTCATGTTCATGTGTCGAGCTGGAGCACCTCAACGGAGCGACTCTTGCCCCGAAGCGGGTGGGGGCCCAGGGGGGAGAAGGAGAAACCCTGACCAGCACAGCGCCGGGCCACGGCGTCGGTGAGCAGTGTCTGCCCCGGTCGGGCCACAGTCTCCAGGCGAGCTGCTACGTTCACCACATCCCCGATGGCTGTGTACTCCATCCGAGACTCGCTCCCAAGGTTCCCCACCACAGCTTCCCCACTGTTGATCCCCACCGCAAGCTGTACGTCGATCCCGTAGCTTTCGCGCCAGGCGGGAGCGCTGGCGGAGACGAAGCGGTGCATATCCTCGGCGGCCATCACGGCACGCAGCGCATGATCTGGCTGGATGGTCGGAGCACCAAAGATCGCCATCACGCTGTCACCGAGGAATTTATCGACGGTGCCGCCGTGGCGGAAAATCACCTCGGTGAGCACGGTGAAGAGCTCGTTGAGGAAGGCAGTGACACGCTCCGGGGGGGCCTCCTCGGCAAAGTGGGTGAAAGAAACCACATCCGCGAACATTACGGTGATCTCCCGGCGCTCTCCGCCCAAGGCGACCTGGTGCTTCCCATCGGCCACAGCCAGGGCCACCGCCTCAGGGAGAAAGCGGGAGAGCGCTGCCTGGGTGCGGGCCCGGCGGGCCAGCTCAGCGTCGCTTTGCTGGAGTTCTTTGGCCATGCGCATCATGGCATCGCCGAGCTCCTGGAGCTCATCACCGGTCCTGACCTCGACCTGCTCGTCGAAGCGGCGTGCGCCATAGGCCCGGGTGAGGGCGACAAGGGACTGGATCGGGCGAGTCGTGCGGGAGGCAAGGAGAGCCCCGAGGAGCACCGCCAAGGCACCGACCGCCAATGCTGCCAGCAGGAAAGCCCGCCGGGCCCCGGCGAGGGCCTGGTAGGCCTCTGCCTCG
>JANWXX010000006.1:4111-30451 GCA_025057345.1 Polyangiaceae bacterium
CGGGGCGGCGAGTGACCAGCATCCAGCCGCGCTCCGGGAGGGTGCGCAAGGTGCCCACCATCGCTCCCTGCTCCGGGGTGGTGAATTCACTCGTGAGCGCCAGCCGCTGGGTTACCGCCACCCGGGAGCCGAGGCTCTCGAAGATATCCTTGCCGGCGAGGGAACCGCCGGCAAGCGCCCCAGCGATTACCCGCTGCTCGGCGTCCACCAGCACCACGCGCCCCGGCTGGTCAAAGCGGCGCCGGGAGAGCTCCTCTAGTTGATCGTCCAGGGCTTTCGGCCGGAGCGTCCCGATGACCCAACCCCGGCGCTTGCCTCCACGGACCAGTGCCTCCGCGTACCGGAGCTCCGCCGCACCATCGTGGAAATCCACCGCGAGCCACTGCCCCTCCCCCGCTTGCAACCCCTCCGGCACCCGCTCCAGGGGCGGCGGCTTTCGGTCCGCACCTGCCCGGGTGATGGCGTCGATCAGCTTGCCCTCAGGGGTGTAGATGGCCACATGGGCCAACACCGCAGCCCGGGACATGGTCTCCTGGGCTAGCTCCAGGCGGGCCTCCTCGCTGGTGATCTTCCCCTCGGTCAGCAAGCGCCCGACCCGATGGGTGGCCTCCGCGGCCTCATCCAGCGTCCGCTCCACCGCCTCGCCTGCCTGGTCTACCACCGCCACCCCCAGCTCCCGCTCCGCATGCTGGAGCCCTTGCCGCTGGATCCTCCCGCTTAGCACCGAGAGTGCCAGCAAGGGAACCAGAGACAGCGTGAGCGCAGAGAGGATCCACTTGACCCGCAGGGACAAGCGGGGGCTGGTCACCTTCGCTGGATCCTTGCGCATCAGCACCTACGGTACCACGTCTCGGGCACTGTTTCCCGGCGGATTTTCTCCGGGAACTCGTTCACCATGGTCGTCCCCATCGCCTTCCAGGTCGCCAGAAAGCAGACCTGCCTCCGTCAAGACTCAGCTGTTCTGCAGAGCCCTTCCAGGATCCCTACAGCAGATTCGGGAGGCATGAGCCGAAGGAAGTGAGAGCACGAGCAATCCCGTGGTTACCGGGCGTTCACGGAGTGACTCCGATCCCGCCGGGGATCAGGGACCAATACACCAGGAGGAGCAACAGCAGCATCAACGCGGCGGTGATGAGATAGGTGCTGCGGGGGTTCTCCTCGCGGGTGGACCAGGCATCGGCATAGAACTTCCCCCGGGAGCGAACACGGAGCCGACTTTGGACCCCCTTGAGCAAGTCGGTTCGGGGAGGTGGGACCGGCATCTCCGCTGCACGACGAAGCAGGTGCTTGAGTGGGTCCGAGTTCGGAGGGGGCTCCTCCGGCTCGTGGGTTTCGGGAGCGTCGAGGGGGGGTTGGGTCATGTTACAGCTTCTCCCCGAGGGCGGCTTCCACCAGGGCCTTGAGCTGGGAACGACCCCGGTGAATGCGGCTCTTGACGGTACCTTCTGGTAGCTCGGTGATCTGGGCGATCTCCTCGTAGCTTAGCTCCTCAACGTCCCGCAGGATGAGCACTGAGCGGAAGTCATCGTCGACCTTGGCGATGCATAGCTGAACAATCCGCTCCACCTCATGGCCGTCGTAGAGATCGTCGGGGCGCTCGACCGTGGCAGTGGTCACCCCCTTGGCTTGGTGGAACGGCACACGCTCTGCTACCGCTGCCAGGTCGTCCTGGTCGTCAGCATGACGCCGGGAGAGGTATTTAGAGCGATTTTTGCAGAGGTTGACCGCGATTCGGTAAATCCAAGTGGATAGCTTCGAGTCGCCGCGAAACTGATCGATGGCCTTGAAGACCTGGACAAACACCTCCTGAGTCATGTCCTCTGCTTCGTCCCGGCGCCCCAGCATGCGAAAAACCAGCCCGTAGACCCGGCGCTCGTAGAGGCGGACCAACTCGTTGAAAGCCCGCTCATCCCGGAGCTTTAGACGCTCCAGGAAGCGCTCGTCGTCGGTAACACCCTTCATCTCATGCGCGGAGCAACCGGCCGATGTGCTCCCGCTCCCAGGCAAGTGCTCGGTCGTAGGCCCGGAAGGCACGTTCACGCTCACAGAACTCGGGTGGGTGCAAGATCGCTCGCCCGCCGACTCGACTCGTCGGAATCACGTGGTGGAGCATTTCGTGGTAGAGCACGTACTCCAGGAAGTACCGGGGAACCCAGGCCTTGTCGAGGGCCGGATGCACTCGGATCAGCCGCTCAATGGCGCTGTAGCTCCCCAGCTTGATGGACCGGCGCGAGGGCCGATGTCCTGGCTCGGGTACGGACCGAGGACGGCTTGCCCTGCCCCACGTGACCAATGCATCGTGGCTTCCTCCGAAGTACCGGTCGTTCACCCTGCGGAAGAGTTCTAGCAAGTCATGGTGTTTCCCTTGGGTTCGCAGGGGGTGCAGAGGCGGTCTCGACGCTTTGATCCGATGATGGTTTTCGTGGATGTAACGGCCAATCAGCAACGATGCGGTCCGCCCTTCCTCGCTGCCTCTCTCTGCCGTCACGTAACGGATGAGGGCGTCCACCACGGGCCCTGGCGCGTCGAGGAACATGTGATGCAGCCCCACCCGGAGCTGTCCTCCCCGCTCCCTCAGCGTGATCACGCTGTGAACGTTGTCGTTGATGTGCAACGACACTGGACCCTTCACCGCGCCCTCCAGTCGCCGCTCTAGGGCCTGTCTCGCTCCCTCGTGGATGAATACCTGGGGTAGCCCGTGGGTGAATACCAAGGGGACTTGGGTATGGATGGGATGGGGCACACGCAGTGCCGAAGGAGCCATCCGGGGTGCCAGGGAGCTCACCCGCTTACCTCTCACCCGGGAGCCCGGGTGGGTTTGGAAGAAGGGGAACATGATTGGTCCTGCCATCCGTGGTTTCCTGGTTTAAGAGGCTCGCAAGCCAGCGTTTCTTGAGCTTAGGCGGGCCGCCGATCCAAGGCCACCGTTCTGCACGATCCGCTGCCATTGGAAGAGACAGACAAGACAGGGTTTTCATTGACCCTTCGGGAAGGCCTTAGGAGCTGCCTCGCTACCTACTTGGGTAAGTGCATCTTCGTGGTGTTATCCAAGGGGTTTCTCGGGAGAAACCCGGTGAGGGCGCCACAAACGGGCAAATCGCTGGGAAAATACCGATTTTTTCAAGGAATTCTTCCGCACTTTTGGCCTATTTGGCCCCGGAAGGCTACCGTTTTTCCCGTGTGGGTTCGTCGAGCAGCCATCCGCCCTGTGCCTCCGTATGCGAGGGTGCCCGAAGAGGTGCTCGAGCTTGTCGAGTACGATCTTACCAACTTGGGACCGGAAGAAGTCGGAGTTGACCTATTCTCGGAGAAATTTGTGGCGTTTGAGGAAGCACAACCGGCGCTCGCCGCACGTGTCACTTCTACCCTAGCTCGTCCCATGGGAGAAACTCCGCTTGCGCTGGGGTACTTTCTGTCCCTGTCGGTCTGGATGTCCTTCGAGCGGCTTTTCGGGACACGGGTGCGTCAGGTGACCGAGGAAGAGGTGCAGGCTGCCATGGAGGCGCTCCAGCTAGACGAGGAGCTAAGGCAGGAGGCGCCGGACGAGGCCATCGAAACCGACGATGTGATCGCGATGGAGCAGCCAGCTCTGGTGGATTACATCCGGGAGCACATCGATGTGGCGCTGGAGGACGATCCGATTGGGGTCGAGGTGGAGGAGGTGGATGCGATCTATCGGATGGTACTTCTGCTAGTCATAGCGCTCTCTTACGCGGTAGAGCCCCCTGGAGCGGTGCCGGAGCAAGGCGGTTCCAAGGGTGAATGGCAGGCATAAGGGTTCGGTCGCTGGAAGAACGAGGGGTTGCAGCGGGGGCGTCGTCGGGTAAGAACCGGCTAGCCATGAGAGCCTCGAAGACCTTGGTTGTGCTCTGCCTCTCCCTGGGGACAGCGCTCGTGGCGGGCTGCAAACGCGGTGGAGCCGAAGGCAAGGCAGAGGCAGCCACCTTGCAGGGGGCCTCCCGGACGGTTGAGCATCACCCAGCCCCGGAGCCTCGCAGACGGGGTGAAATCCCGGTGCCGGACGGGCCCTTGCTGGGAGTGATTGCCGGGCAGGCCAACATTCTTGCGGAGCCGAGTCCTGGGGCCCGGCGCATCGGCTATTTGCGCCTGGGGGCCGTCGTGAAGCGCGAGCCGGAGATCGTCGGCAAGGCTGGGTGTCCTGGAGGTTGGTACAAGGTGCATCCGCGGGGCTATGTGTGCGCCAACGACGAGGTCACCACCGAGCGCGATCACCCGATCCTCAGGGCGGCGAGCATCGTGCGGCCCCAGCTCGACGAGGCCATGCCCTATCGCTACGGCTTTGTCCGTGCGGTATTGCCCCTCTACCTGCGGGTTCCTACCCGGGATGAGCAATTCAAGTCCGAGATGTCTCTCAAGGAACATCTGGAAAAATGGGAGGCCCAGAAGGACGAGCTCAACAAAGTCACCCTCGGTGCCTACGATGTCCCTCTGGACGCGCGGGGTCTCGCGTTGCCAGGGAAGAAACTAGGGGAAGTCCCCCATCCTTCGACCTCCCTAGGGCAAGGCGTTCTCTTTGGAGGCCAGGGGGAGGATGATCCCATTCCGTGGTGGCTGGAGGGGGGGCGCAAGATCCCTAACCTGTCGGACTTCAAGGTTCCTCCCTACGCCATCTTCGCCGATCGGGCTCGGCGCCACACAGGCCTAAGCTTTGTCGGCTCCTTTCCTACGGGGGCCGAGTCTCTGCATCGCCGCTTTGCCATCACCACCGACCTGCGGCTGGCCCCGGTGAGCAAGGTCAAGCCCGACACGGGTTCCCCCTGGCACGGCCTAGATTTGAGCAATCCCGCCAAGGCGCCGCCAATGCCCTTCGCCTGGGTGCGCACTTCCGATGCCAAGGCCTACAAGATTGGGGAAGACGGCAAGCCGAGGGAGCGCGGTACCCTGGAGAAGCGCAGCGTAGTGTTGCTCACGGGCCGCAAGGTACCGGGACCCGATGGCTACTACTGGGAGCTGAAGAACGGGCTGTTTGTCCGGGCGAGCCAAGCGGGGGTGGTGAAAGCTCCTGAGGAGTGGCCTGACGCGGCGAAGAAGAACCAAAAGTGGATTGAGGTTTCCATCGATAACCAGACGCTGGTGCTCTGGGAGGGGAAAACCCCGGTGTTTGCCACGTTGGTATCCACGGGTCAGGACGGGAAGGGCGACCCAAAGAAGACTAAAAGCACGGTACAGGGGGTCTTTACGGTGCAGAGCAAGCACATTACTGCCACGATGGACTCCAACGAAGGCACCGGTAGCGGTGCGGGTCCGAAGAAGCAGGCTCCTCCGGCCAAGAAAGGCGACAGCAAGGGGGACAAAAAGGAGAAAAACGCCAAGAAGGGAGGGGACAAGGGCGGCGAAAAGTACACCGCTGCCGTGTCAAGAACGGCGGAAAAACGGGCCATTGACCCAGAATACGGGATTACTAAGCGCCGCGGTGAAGGCACCTTCTGGCTTCGGGATGTGCCTTATGTGCAATACTTTGAGAAGAGCTACGCCCTCCATGTGGCCTACTGGCACGACGTCTTTGGTATCGCTCGAAGCCATGGCTGCATCAACCTCTCCCCTCTTGATGGTCGGTACCTCAACAGCTGGACCGATCCGCAGATCCCCGAGGGCTGGCATGGCGTCTTCGCTGGACCGGATGCCCCCGGCACCGTTGTGGTGGTCCACGAGTGATTCCCAACGGCTTCCTGCTCCGGCCTGCCCGTGACGAAGACAGTGCGGCCTTTCTTGCTATCTTGGAGGCGGTTTTTGCCGAGTACCCAGGCTGTGTTCTGGTTCTCGACGAGGAGCCGGAGATGCAGCAGCCCGCTTCTGCCTTCGCAGCTCTTGGGGGCCAGATCTGGGCCTTGGAGGGTCATGGGCAGGTGCTTGGCATGGTGGCTCTCCAACCCTCCGCTTCCGGGGTCGTCGAGCTGAAGAAGCTCTATCTCTTGCCCCCGGCTCGGGGCCAAGGCCTGGGTCGTGCCCTGATCGAACACGTCGAGGAGGAGGCTCGGCGCCTCGGGGCTCGTCGGGTCCATCTCTGGTCCGACACCCGCTTCACCACCGCCCACCGTGTGTATGAGCACCTGGGGTACCGTCGCCTCCCGGAAACCCGCGCCCTTCATGATGCCAGTGCTACCATCGAGTTCCACTACGAGAAGAAACTATGATCAAAGGGGTTAGCCCTTCGCCTGTGCCATGGCGCAGCGGCAGTGGATGGCTGTCGACCGGCTGGAACGCAACCCCCCGGATGCGGGCCCCGTGGCGCTGGGGATGGTAGCGCCCCATGCCCCCGAGTGGCTGTAGGACGACCACAAGCCTCCCTGTGCTGCTGTTTCTGGTGGCGCGGGGCGGATGGAGCCTTGCGGGGTTGGTGAGATGGTCGTTGGGGAGGCGCTCTGCCGCGTGGGTGGCCTGTGCGCTAACGTGATCGATGGGAGGTACGGGATCTTGCTGGTTTGGAGTCGACAGCCATCCACTGCCACCGCGTCATGGCACGGGCGAAGGCAGCGCGGTCGTTGTGGTCGAGGGGGGTGGTTAGCCGTAGCAGCCCATCAACGTGAAGCTTGGCAAAAGCGAGGTCGACCCCCGTCCGGAACTCGACGTCCTTACCAAGGAGAGAGGGGATCTCCTCAGCGAAGATGCGCTTGGCAAGCTGGTTTCCTCATGGATGGTTCCAAGGAACATCGTCTTTCAGGTGTGCTCTCTCTTACGCGCTTCGATTCCAGGGAATCGTTCAGGGGATACCCCCTTCTTTCTTCAGGGAGTGGGTGCTGTTGGAGACAAGGCACCGGGAGGTTGTCTTGAAGTGAGCATCGCCTCGACGACAGCAGCGGCAGCGAAGAGGCGAGCCTCCGCAAGAGGAGGACCAAGGAGCTGCAACCCGACAGGCAATGGCGAGCCACCTCCCGAGGGGGGGGCAGGGGCTACCGGGACCGAGAGGGCAGGAAGCCCTGCTAGGTTGGCCGGCAACGTGTACACGTCGTTAAGGTACATGGTCAGCGGGTCGTCGAGTTGCTCCCCAAGGAGGAAGGCGACGGTGGGAGCAGTCGGGGTGGCGATCACGTCAACCTCCCCGAAGACCTGGTCGAAATCTCTTCGGATGAGCGTGCGGACCTGCTGGGCCTTGCGGTAGTAGGCATCATAGTACCCGTGGGAGAGGACGTAGGTGCCCAGCACGATGCGTCGCTTGACCTCGGGGCCGAATCCTTTTCCTCGTGTTGCTTCGTACATCGCCGTCACGTCCCCGGCGGGGGGCTCATGGCGGAGGCCAAAGCGTACTCCGTCGAATCGTGCCAGGTTGGAGGAAGCCTCCGCAGTGGCGATTACATAGTAGGTGGCCACCGCGTGGCGAGTGTGAGGGAGATGTACTGGAACGAGGGTTGCGCCCTCCCGCTCCAGCAGGTGAATAGCAGCCTCGACTTGGGTCTTGACCTCTGGCTGGAGCCCAGTACCGAAGTACTCCTCCGGCACCCCCACGCGGAGCCCTCGGACCCCTCGCTCACAGGCAGCTTCGTAGGCATCCACCGGTTGGTCGAGGCTGGTGCCGTCGCGAGGGTCATGGCCCGCGATCACCTCCAGCAACCGGGCAGCCCCACGCACGTCACTGGCCATCGGACCCACCACGTCCAGGCTGGAGGCGTAGGCGATGAGGCCGAAGCGGGAGACGCGGCCGTAGGTGGGCTTGACGCCGACGCATCCTGTGTAAGCCGCAGGCTGGCGTACCGAGCCTCCGGTGTCACTGCCGAGGGCACCGGGGATCATGCGGGCAGCTACGGCGACGGCGCTACCGCCGGAGGAGCCACCAGGGGTGCGGGTGGGATCCGCCGGGTTCCGCGCAGGGAAGAACGCGCTGTTCTCCGTAGAAGAGCCCATGGCAAACTCATCCATGTTGCACTTCCCCGCGAGCAGAGCGCCCTCGGCCCAGAGCCGAGCCACGGTGGTCGCGTCGTAAGGGGGCCTCCAGGGCTCGCTGCCACGCACAAGGATCTTCGAGCCGCATGTGGTGGGGACACCTCGGGTGCAAAGGGCATCCTTGATCCCTAGGGGGACGCCAGCGAGCTTGCCCAGGGGCTCACCCCGAGTCCGTCGTGCATCGACCGCTCGGGCTTGGGTAAGCATCTGGTCGGCGGTCACCGTGAGGAAGGCCCCGAGCGGTGTGTTCAGCTCCTCGATGGTATCCAGAGCGCTGCGAGCCACCTCCTCGGCGGACACATCTCCCGCTGCTACGTGCTGTGCTACCTCAATGAGGGTCCAGTGTTGGATCTCGTTGCGTTGGCCCACCCTTAATCCTCCACGAAGGTAGGTACTCGGAAACCTTCGTCGTCATGCCTTGGAGCCTGCGCCAAGGCTTCAGATCGGTCGAGCCCTTGCTCTAGGATGTCATCGCGCCAGGCCAACCGATCAAGGAGTACATGAGCGGTGGGCTCAATCCCGTCGGTGTTGACCTCCTGGAGAGCTTGGATGTACTCGATGATCTTCCCAAGGTCGGCGGAGAGTTTCTGTTGCTCCTCTGGGGTGGCGCTCAGCCTAGCAAGGCGCAGCAGGGTTGCTACCGTCTCGGTGGGCAACTGCTTGTGGCTCATGAGGCTCTGGTAGCTCACGTCAGCAAAGGCGAGAAGAGGATCTCCAGGAGGCTTCGTTAGACCACCAGGGGGATACGAGTCTCCTCGGAGGAGTCCTCCCGGGGGATCTCACCTCGCTCAGCAGCACGGAGCAGACGCCAGATGTGCTTACCAAGGACATCGATTTCGGTGGAGACGAACTGCTCACCGCCGAATTGGCGGATAGTAGCCGTCTGCTGGCGCAAGATGTAAGCATCCTGCCGGAAGATACGGGTGGCGATGGGGGTGAGCAGGGGGGCAAGAAGGGAACCCGGAAGGCGGGTACGGAAGCTAACAAGGGTGAAGACCTGGGTGAAGAAGTCGTCCACGGGGGTAAGCGCGGAAGCTACGAGGACGTGGTTCTCGGTGCCCATGCGGTATTCGACCTCCACGATGGAGGGGAGGAGAAAGCGATCAACGTGAGTAACCATGCCCCCGGACGGGGAGAGCAGGCGCCCAACCAGGCCCGGGGGCCGCGGTTCACCGATGTATTCTGCCTCGACTCGGTCGCCCTTGCGTCGCACCACAGCAGTGATGGTGATCCCACGGCTTTCGGAGCGAAAAAGTCCCCGATGGAGGAAAGCGGTGTGGGGTACGTCAAGGGCATTTTCTGCTGTGGAATAGAGAGATGCCTCGGCAGCTACCACCTGCCGGATATGGGTGTAATTGGTATGGCCCAGCATGCGGAAGCGGTAAGGTTCCGAGGTAGGTGTCTTGTCTGGCGTAGAGTAAACCCATATGAAGCCATCCAACTCGACAGCGGCCAGGGAGGGGGTACGGCGAGCTTTGCCCTCGTGCTCTCCGCAGAGGGAGGGAACGAAACGGCAGGCCCCCCCACGGTCGAAGCGCCATCCGTGGTAAGGGCATTCGATCTGCCCGAGGTAGACACGGCCAAGGGAGAGAGGGACATTGCGGTGAGGACAGCGGTCGAGGAGCGCAGCAGGACGCCCTTGGACATCGCGGAAGAGTACCACAGGAACCCCTTGGAGCTTGGCTGGGAGGGGGCGATCCCGAAGTTGGGAGCTGGTAGCTAGGACAAACCACTGGTCAGGGAGGCGCACCACGGAGACATGGCCACGTCGTGGGGAGGGCTCTCTGATCACCTCGGGGTCGGGAGGATGGGGCACGGCGTGGTTGTACCACGTCGTTCGGTCAAAGGTTCGTCCTGCGTTGGTGGTGCGGTTCCGATGGGGAGTCGGAGGCGGAAGACAACCCCGCCGCCTTCGGCTTCTTGGACGTCGAGGGCACCTCCGTGAAGGCGTACCAGCGAGCGAGCAAGGCCTAGGCCCAAGGCGAGGCCACCGAGCCTGCGTGGGGCCAGAGTGGTGTTCGCACTATCAAGGAGCCAAGCGACCTCACCCACAGAGAATTTCCCTGAGGGTTCATAAACCAGAAGTTCAACAGCTCCCATATCTAGGGTACCTTCCACCCGCACACCGCCGCTGGGGGATAGGCGCCGTGCGTGGCCGAGAAGCGCCGCCAAGGCCTGGGCGACACGAGCATCATCCCAACAAACCTCCGGGATATCGTCGTCGAGGAGCACCTCAGCTGGGGCAGCCCCGAGGGGTGCCAGATCGTCCGCCTTCTCCAGGGCACGCTCGACGACCGCACGTACACTGCACGATGCACGGACCAAAGTGAGCTGCTGAGCCTCGACGCGGGCTGCATCCAGGATGGTTTCCAGGAGGGCGAGCAACTCGCGTCCACGGCGTTCAATGATGGCGACGCTCTCTTGCTGGGCATCGTTCAGAGGCTCAAGGGCTGCCAGGGCACTAAAGCCCAGGATGGCATTGAGCGGACTCTTGAGGTCATGGCTGACGCTAGCAAAGAGAAGCCCCCGAAGCCGGAGGGCTGCCTCCCGAGCTTCAATGGCTCGCTCCTGGGCAGCCGCAAAGATACGAAAGCGATCTGCGAGCCTCTCCAGGGCTCGACCGAGGCCGGCGACAGGACGAAACCAAGCGGGTCTTTGGATGGGGCTTCCTCCCTGCAGCACACGCTCATTACCGAGTTGACGTACCTGAAGAGCTGCATCGGAGAGATCCTCCGCTAGAGCACGTCCTAGCCTCCAGCCGCCCCAGAGAGCCAAGCACAGGAACATCAACGATGACAGGAGCGCCCAGGGGATGACACCGGCGCCGCTGCCGCCCCGGAGGGTCACCTGCGCATGCTGCTCCGAGAGCGGCACCGTCACCACCAGGGAGCCATCCTCCTCGGGTCGGACAGAGTAAGGGGCAGGGATACTGCGAAATCGTAGGGAGATCTGCTCTGCTCGGGCCAAGCGGAGCGCCTCTCCACGTCCAGCATCCGGGATAGCTCCGGGCAAGTCTTCTCCTACGGCACGGGCAAGGGAGATGGCGAGATCGACCCGGGCCTCGCTAGCAGCGGAGCGGACCCGTGCGTGGGTCACCAGCGCAGCTCCCACCGCAACAAAGGCCAGAGGGATGACCACTGCAGCGACCATATGGAGAAGCGTATGCTGGCGGGGGATGCCGTCTCGCTCCAGCAAGGCGAGGGACTCCCCGGCAGCATCTGGGGGGGCTCGCTCCAGAGCTTTGGATACGGCACCACGAACCAGGGCATAGAGGGGCAGTCCTGCAGCTACGATCACCAAGACGAGCAGGAGGAACAGATCCATGCCGACTACGAGATCGACGCCACCTGCACGGACGAAGGAAGGTAGGGTGGAGAGTGCAGCAAGGATCGCGGATGCGAGGGTTACGCGAACCACATGAGTTGGGATGGTAGAGAGAGCTGCCAGTTCTTCCAGCTCAAAGGCCCGGGAGCCGAGATCCAGCGCCCGGAGTGTGTACTGGGCCCGCTGGAGGCGGCGCCAGATCAAGAACAAGGAGGCTAGCTCCGTGATGCTGCTCATGTAGAGCGTCTGGACTAGGGTATACCGGGTCTGTTCGCTGTTCAGGAATAGAAGCCAGGGGGCTCCTAGCCCGTACACGGTGAAGGCTCCGAGGGTAACCAGAACCTGGAGTACGACCACATACGAGATCAAGCGTGCCGTCGTCACGAGGGGGCCTCCGACGGCAGAGTGACGCGAAAGACCGAGCCCTTGCCCAGCTCGCTATGGAGGAGGATTTCTCCCTCGTGGGCCAACACCAAGCGGCGGGCGATGGCCAGGCCCAGGCCGGTTCCCTTCCGGCGGGAAGATGCGTCTCCTGCCTGGCGGTACTCCAGGAATACCGAGCTGCGGTCCTCCTCCGGGATCCCAGGGCCGGTGTCGATCACTTCCAAAATCGCTACGCCATCTCCAGGAGAAAGACGTACCTTGACGTATCCCTCAGAGGTGAATTTCACTGCATTTCCTACCAGGTTTGCCAGCACCTGCCGCACCCGCCGTGGATCTGCCCAGGCAACGATGCCAGGAACTCCCTCCAGCTCGAGCTTGATTTGGCGGCCAGACACTAGCGGCTGAGCTTCCCGCAGTACTTGCTCCGCAATGTCGTGAAGGTCAACGGTACGCCGCGACAGCCGCAGGCTACCGGTTTCCATGGCCGAAAGATCCAGGATGTCATCAATCAGCGAGCGGAGGTGCTCTCCGCTACTTCGGATTGCGTCCAGATCCTCCCGTGCTGACGGCGTCAGGGGCCCTTCTGCCTCCGAGAGCAGTACCTCCGCGAACCCGAGGATCGCGTTAAGCGGTGTTCTGAGTTCGTGGGAGAGTGTCGCAAGGAACCTGGATCGGGCCAGATCCAGAGCTTCGGCGCGTTGCAGGTCATGCCGGTACGCACGCTCAGCAGCAGCGAAGCGCTCCAAAAGCCCATTGAATGCTGCGGTCACCACCCCAACCTGGTCAAAGGTTCGAATGGGAATCTGGGCTCCTAGTGTACCTCCGTCCTCCTGAGCTAGCTCTTCCAGTCGCTCCCGGACGTACTCTACGTCGTCCTCTGCATTTCGGGAGAATACGTAGGCGACTACCGCAGCGACGGCCACCAACAGCAACGTCAGGGCAGCCACTGCCTTGAAAAGCCCTCGTGACCCCGCAGGTGTTGCTGGCGCGTGGACGAAGACTACCAAGGCTAGATGGGCAAACGGAGGTTCCAGTTCCTGCACTGCAAATGCAACCCTGCCCGTCGGACTATGAGCGAACCCCTGATGCTCCACCAATAGCTCCAAGAGCGGCTCCTCGGTGGTCCCCTGCATCGTCTCGATCAGCGTCTCTCCCCGCTGGTTTGCAAGGATCAGGTCAACTCGTGCATTTCTCGCTAGAGTTTCAACCACCTGCTCCCGGTCCTCTGCGGCTACTGGACGCAACCGCGCTGCCAGTACTCGAGCCAGTACCAAGGCTCGCTCCAGAGCTCCTTCATCGCTGGTCCGGCGTAGCTGCGCCAGGCCAAAGAGCACCATGACCACCGCGACCCCAACACCTACGACCAACACAACCGCAGGGGCCAGTGGCCGCAGCGGGAGCTTCCCGGCAGGAAGTCGGTAGCGCGGAGGAGTGAGCACCCGGGAAGGCTAGAACAACTCGGGGGCTCTGGTTGGGTGGTTAGCCCTGGGCTACGAAGGCTAGGGTAAAGGAGGTGGTGGTGGGAGCGAATCCAGTGGGGAATTGCCACCCGCGTACTCTCCCCTGGATGCACCCGCTTAGCCGTCCATCCGCCCCCCCCACAGAAATCGTGGTGACACGTCCTGCCACAATGGTCAGGGTTACCGTGACCTTAACGGAGCCTGACGCCGCTCCTGAGGCTACTATAGGGTCCCAACAGGTACGGCGGATCGAGGTGCGATGGCTATTGACGATCTCCTGAAGCTTCCCAGCTGGGATAGTTTCGGTGGAGGTGGGCGGTGCGTCGTTGGTGGGGGGGGCAGGGGTGTTGATGGTGGGCAGAGGGCCTGCCAGCGCAGCAACGGAGGTGGCTGTTGGTGCCGTAGCGCTGGCTACGGCAGTTGCCTTGGGCAAGGAGCCCGGCACAAGGGCAACCTTCTTGGTAGAGGGAGAGGCGTCGGGGGTCGAAGGAAGTATCTCACTCGTGGTGGTGTTGGCTTCTGGTGCGGGAGAAGACACAACCTTCTCGATGGTGACTATCTGCACTTCGGTCTGGGCCTTCTCCTTGGGCACGAGCATAGTCCCACCAAGAAGGCCGACCGCGAGGGCCAGCACCACCACGACCCAGGCTACCGGTGGGATCCGATTGGGGGCTGGAGCAGGGGGGGGGAAGTTGGCCGGCTCCGGAGTCAAGGAGGCGGGTACTGGAAGGGATGGGGAAGGGGAAGCCGATGGCGCGGAGACTGCGAAAGGATCGGGTGCCGCGAAAGGATCACTCACAGTAACCGGCGCAGAGGAGGCCGCTTGGGGAGGGGTAGCAGTGGGTGAGGAAGATGCCTCGGTGGGTTTCTCCCCAAACGTCCCGAAAACGGCTCTACCAGAGAAGATGGTCGTTGCTTCGTCGTTGTCGTTGATTGGCTTGGATTCCTGGCGCAGTGCAACGACGTTGCCCTTCTCCATCTTGCCGGAGGAACGTCCTGCGAGGGCGGCCTGGTTCGTTGGGCGGAGGGAGCGGACCAGCTCTACCAAGGCAGGGACGGTTCGGAGCGCTACCCACTCCTCGAAGCCCTCGCGCCAGACGAGTGTCTCCTCGGTCACTTGCCCTGACGAAATCTTGGTGCGAAGTTCAGAGAGCCTTACTGGCCCTACCGGAACACCGCCGATGCCTGCGTACCACTCCTCCGCACCCTCATTGTCGCTCATGTCAAAGGTGCTGGGGGGAGCCATCTCTTCCCGGGGAGGGTCGGCAACCACGGAACGAGCAAATGCAGAGGCAAGCCCACTGGCGCTGTTTTTGGGAGCAGGCACCGCCTCGGGTTGTTCCTGCGGTGCAGGCTTCGCAGGAGCGAGTGCAACAGCGGAAGAACCCCGGGCAACAGCACGTGCTGATGCGCTGGTCCCCGGGCGAGGGGGCGCAGCTGCCGATGTGGGCTTGGGGACGGATGCGCTGGCAGCGACTCCAGCGGCGGGTCTTGGAGTAGGTTGGGGAGCAGCGCTCGGCTTAGAAGGGCCTGCAGACGGCTGTTGCGTGAGAGGTTCCTCGATGATTCGCGAGAGCTCCTCGGTAGGGAGGGAGCGGAACGCAGTAGCTTCCGCTAGGGCAGCGGTGGCTCGGATTTCAATGAGGTGACCGCATTTACGGCACTTCATCCGGACAGTCTTACCTGCCACCTTGTCATCGGCGATCTGGTATTTCGCCTTGCAATTATCGCAGAGGAACTTCATGAGAGGTCCAGCTCTGCAGCCTACCTCATTCTGCACTGCATGTCTCCCTAGGAACAGGCAGCTTCGTAGGAATTTCGCGTTACAGGAGCGAGACCAAATGCTGCTTGATGGATGCGCGTGTTGCCTCGTCAGGAGCAACCCGAAGCGCCCGCTCCCACGCTTCTACTGCCTTGTTGCGGAAGCCAGCCTTCTGGTAGAGCACTGCGAGGTTCTTGATCACAGGAAAGTGGCTTGGATTCTGTTCAGTTGCCTGCTCCAGCTCCTGGATGGCCTCGTAGATCATCCCCTTCTTGCCGTAGAGGAGACCCAAGTGAAAGCGCAGGCGGAATGCCAGCCCGTCGATGGCAAGCCCCCGCTTGAGGTGCTCAATGGCTTCGTCTAGGCGCCCCGCCTGGTAGGCGGCTACTCCCTCGTTGAGGCACCGTTCGGCCTCCTCGGAGAGGGCATTCGGGTCCGCGGGAGAGGTTTTGTGTTGCGCAGAGATTGGGGAGGCCCGTTGAGCTGCAGTAGCGAGTGCCTTATCGATGGCGCTCACCACATCCCCTAGGCGAAAGGGCTTTTCGACGTAAGCATCGACGCCATAGCTGGAGCGCGCATCCTCGGCCACCCGCCACCCCTTGTAGACCGCCGAAACCATGACGATGGGGATATGGTTGTATTTCGCACTGCTCTTGACCCTTCGCGCAATCTCGAAGCCGTGGACTTCTGGCAGCATGGCGTCGAGCACCAGGAGGTCGGGGGCGTGTGCTTTGATCATGCGGAGAGCCTCCAGCCCTCGCTCGGCTTCGATCACCCGGTGTCCCTTGTTGCTCAAAACCCTGCTCAGCAACCTGCGGATCTCCGGTTCATCATCGACGATGAGAATGGTCTTGGCGTTGGGAGCGACCTGCGGTGCCGGCGGAGGGGCCTCCTGGTGGAAGGGAGGAGGTTTGGGGAACTCGGCCACCACAGAAAGGTCGGGGTTGGTCGCGCCAAGTTCGGAGTAGGAGATGTCGTTGTTCCCATCCTCCTTAGTAGGGATCGAAGGGGCTACGGCTTGGGCCGGGGGCTGGGAGAGCTTCAAGGAAGGGGGGCGCACCGACGATGGAACTTCCTCCTTCTTGGATTGCTGGGCTCCCATCCTAGCCAGAATCTCCGGAGGACACCGGGGGCCGATGTAGAAGCGCTCCCCTCGTGTCTTGGCTTCATAGGCATCTGCGATGACACGGGTTAGGGCGGCTTGGATCGCCACATAGGGGAACACTCGTTTGCCTGTGACGAATTCCAGCTCATCGACGACCTTCTTGTCGGTCGGGTTGGTCATCGCTACAAACACTCGGTCTTCGCGCACCAGGACTGGAAGAATCAACCGTCGTTGGGCGATCTCCTGGGGGAGGAGCTCCAGATCTTCCAGGCGAATGCAAACCTGGTTGAGGTCGATCCCCGGGACGCCGAATCGCTCAGATAGCGCCCGGAGCGACTCAAGCTCTGCCTCCGGATCTGCCTCGCCTCGCCGGAGCGCGACGCGCCCGAGTGCCTTTTTGTCGCCTGGTTGGGTCATCGCGCCTTGGACTCGCCATGATTTTGAACGCTCCCTACATCTTCGACAAGATATTATTACTCTGGGCCATCTTCCCCTGCCTTCCCTACGGCTGCCCACCTCGATCGAAATGTCTCGTAAGTTCCTGCTATGATTGCCTCCCGAGCCTCCCGCATAAGCTGGCCGTAGAGCCAGAGGTTGTGCAGACTGAGCAGCCGAAGCACCAGGATCTCGTTCGCTAGAAACAAGTGCCTTAGGTAGGAGCGGGTGTATCCCCCAGTGCAGCAGGGGCAGCCGCACTCATCATCCAGGGGGGCCCTGTCCTCCCGGTAGCGTGCTTGTTTGAGCACCACACGCCCTCGTCGGAGCAGGGCCTGACCATTCCTTGCATTCCGGGTAGGAAGCACGCAATCGAACATATCCACCCCGCAGCCAATGGCCTCCACCAGATCCTTTGGGGTACCCACCCCCATCAGGTAGTGTGGGCGCTCTGGATCCAGCGCTGGTCCCACCTCCGCCAGCGCCTGGTACATCGCTTCGAGCGGCTCCCCTACCGAGAAGCCCCCCAGCGCTAGTCCGTCGAAGGGCATCTCACTCAGTTGTGCTGCATGCGCTAGCCTCAGCTCCACATCGGTGCCTCCCTGGACGATCCCGAACAGGGCCTGATCGGTTCGCTTCGCCGCCAGACATCGTCGCGCCCACCGGGTCGTGCGCTCCACCGCCGCCACCAGCTCAGGTCGGCTTGCTCCCCCTGGCGGGCAGATGTCCAGCTGCATGGCGATGTCTGCTCCCAACGCCCCCTGCACCCGCATCGCCTCCTCTGGGCTCAGGTGGCATCTTGTCCCGTCCAGGTGCGAGCGGAACAGAAAGCCTTCTTCCGAAACTGTACGCCGCTCTGCTAGGGAGAAGGCCTGGTAGCCCCCCGAGTCGGTGAGCATTCCGTGGGGCCATCGGGTGAACTCGTGGAGCCCGCCGTGGGCTGCTACCACTTCGCAACCGGGCCTAAGCCATAGGTGGTACGTGTTCCCCAGTACGATCCTCGCGCCGGTGGACGCCACCTCCTCAGGAGTCAGCGTCTTCACGCTTCCCTGAGTGCCTACAGGCATGAACGTCGGGGTCTGGATCTCTCCATGAGGGGTCGTCAGCACACCCGCCCGCGCCGCACCGCAAGTGGCCTCGACCCGGAAAGCATAGCCCGGCGTACTCGGCTTCATCTCCTTGGCAGCCCTTAGCAGTACTCTGGGCTCGGAGGAACCTCCCCGCTCACCCTGCCCGCTCCGAAAGCAGCATCGCATCCCCATACGAGAAGAAGCGATACTCCTTGGCAATTGCATGGCGGTAGGCAGCAAGCACTCGATCCAAGCCGCCGAAGGCACCTACCAGCGCTAGCAGCGTTGACCTTGGCAGATGAAAGTTGGTGAACAAACGGTCTACCACCTGAAACCGGAACCCTGGCTGGATAAGCAACCTTGTCGATCGCGAACCACTCTTCAGTTCCCCCTCCAGCGCTGCTGCCTCCAGTGTTCGTACCACCGTCGTCCCTACAGCAACTACCGGCGAACCCCGGCCCTTTGCCCGTCGCACCGCTTCTACCGTTGCCTCTGGTACCTCGCACCATTCCTCGTGCATCGGGTGCTGGTCCAGGTCATCCACCTTCACTGGGCGGAATGTACCCAGCCCTACGTGAAGCGTCACTGCTGCCACCTCGCACCCGCGACCTCGTAGCTCCTCCAGCAGCCGCTCCGATAGGTGCAACCCTGCCGTCGGTGCTGCTGCTGAGCCCGGGTTCTTTGCGAACACCGTCTGATAGCGCACGCGATCCTCCAGATCATCCGCACGCTCCACGTAGGGCGGTAGTGGCATATGCCCCACTCGATCCAATACTTGGAGCAGTGGTTCTCTGTCCCGTGTACGAAGGGATACACACAGGATACCTTCCCCCTCGACGGCCTCGATCTCCGCCTCGATGCTCTCCTCGCCCAGCATGAGCTTCGTTCCGGGGCGTAGGGGCTTCGAGCTCCGTCCAAGACATAGCCATCGCTCCCCAGGGCCCTCGCGGCGACGCAACAGCAAGAGCTCTACAGCCCCTCCGGATGGCTCTCGATGTCCTAGGAGTCGTGACGGGATCACCTGGGTGTCGTTGACGACTAGCAGTGCTCCCTGTGGTAGCAGAGCTGGAAGGTCTACGACTCGGCGATCTTCTAGGCCTCCCCCTGGAGCCAAGTGCAGGAGCCTCGCACCATCTCGAGTTTCCGCCGGGCGCTGAGCGATCAGATGAGGAGGTAGTTCAAAATCCAGAAGATCGACACGCAATTCAATTACTCCTTGCTGGACCACTCCCAGAATACTTCAGGGCCGCCACCTCCTCGGGTGCCAACTTTCATACCAATGCCAGAGAGGATTCGAGAGGTGTTCTGGAAGAGCCAATCGTACGCCACCTCTCCCTCGCTTTGGCCAACCCCTCGGGGGGCTCGTGTAGCGGTTCGTAGGCGGGTCGCTACGTCATAGCGCTCGGCTTGGTGGTGGACCAGCCGACCGTAGGAGCTCCGGTCGTCGTAGGGGTCAGCCCATACGCTGATCCGGTCCAGAAACAGGAGGTGTGGAAGATTCACTGCCATGTAGGTTATTTGCCGGAGCTGCGCATACTGGGGGAGCTGTGCCGTCTGGCTTGTGGGCATGTCCGGGTGCGCCAGATACCTTGTCCTCCCCGCGTTGTTGATCGCGATTGCGTCGAACAGCGAACCTAGCCCCAGCCCTTCGTAGCTTGGTTTCTGCTTGCCGAGGGGGCCCGTCAGGTGAATCCGTACCACCTCGCCCTCCTCCGTGGCCACCCCTCGGAGCGCTGCCGGATGCGGAGACCTACGGAAGTAGATATCGAAGTACCCCCCCGGGTTCTCCTCGTCGAAGCGGAGTTCGCCTCCCTCGACTTGGTGCGGGCGACCTCCCATCAGAATAGAGCCGCCGATCACCGCCAGCTTCCCCTCGGTATGCCGCTCTCCCGGGAGCAGCCTTACCCGCACAACGCCGGTGAGTTGAAGATCCAGTGGAGCCTGCTTGACATGAGCCGTGGGTGGAAGTTCGATCTCAATCTCCGTCGCTCGCTTCTCGGCCCCCTCCGCGACCGCAGGGGATGGCTCAGGAGCTGGGGTGCGTGTGGGGACCGGGAGCTTTCCGATGGCGACACCTCCTTGAATCTCAAGCACATCTCCCAGCGAGGCTTGCTCTTGTTGGTGTGCTCGGAGAAAGCGATCCGGAGCCAGAAGCTCCAGGGAGCGAATCTTTACCTGGATCTTGCGACCCTCCGGTCCGAAGGCAAGCCTCACCCCGAGGTCCGCATCCAGGCTCCCTCGGGGAGCATCTGTGGGGCCAAAATTGCCGCCGTGAACGAGCCACTTGCTGGTTTTGAGATCCAGGGTGGCCTCTCGGGGGGTAGTGCCATCGAAGACCACCTGACCAGAGGCAAGGATCGATCGGTCAGATTGTTCCCGATCGGATTCGTGGAGCTCCAACTTTTGCAGGTGCAAAGAATCTCCATCACCGGAGAGCTGGAAGCCCAACCCATGAAGTGTTCGGGAGGCACCAGGTATTTGGAAGGAGCCGTCGCTCAGCTTGAGGTCTCCCTGGAAGGTGACCTTGCTGGGACGTGTCACTCCATCAACGGATGTGACGTCAAGCTGGGCCCGGAAATCGCTGTCGACGATGCCCTCCATGGCACGAGTAAGGGAGGTGGGGGGAAAGAGAGTGGAGAGGCGCGCGCTTTGGGCATGAACGGTGAGGAAGACAGGGAAGGTTCCACCCCGGCCTCGGGTGTTGAGCAGGGCTAGGGTGGGTGTGTGTACCTCGACGGAGATGCCTTGTCCCTGGGCTGGGCGCGCGTCGAGGCGCACTCCGAGCTGGAGCGGGGAGCCACTCAGGTTTACCTCGGCACGAGCGAGAGATCCATCGGCGGTGGGCAGGTCCCGCAGGGAGATACCTCCACGGAGGGAGGCACGTGGGGCAGGACCCTGGAGTTCCACCTTTCCGGAGAGGATGCCCGGAGCCTGGGCGAGCTTCGGAGCCCAGGGGGCAAGGGAGGCAAGAGCACGCTCGGGGATGGTCAGCAGTAGGTCGAAAGGAGTGTTGAGATCCAGGGGCTTCCTATTGTGCACACGGGGGATCAGAGCGCGGCCACCAAGACCTATCTTACCGTCTAGGGAGGCCAGTTCCTCGCCGTTGCCCCGGACGTTCACGCCGAGGGAAGTCCGCTCCTCGTCCATCGTGAGGGCGACGTCCACATCAAGGGGCGGGGATTTCTCCGGGCCAAGCCCGCGGAGCGCTGCCGCGATTTTTGCCTGCACATCGGATCGGTTGCCGCTCGCCTCCACGCGAAGACCTACGGTACCGCGGCGGTCGCCTCCGGGGGCTAGGGCGGCAAGGGGGTAAGGTTGGAGGGTGGTATCCAGCGTCCAGTCAGCATCTTCAGGGCGCTTGATCAGCGGTGAGACGCCAAGGCGGGCGGTGAGCTTCGAGGTCAAGTGGGGGGCATCGTCTTCCCGCAGCCAGGCGCTCAGATCGGCTGCCACGGTCACACTACCTCCCTCCCTGGGTGCGAGGGAGATGTCTGCATGGATCTTCTGGGTTCCCCCGAGTTTTGCCGCTAGGGGGCCTTGCGCATCGAGGCGTAGGGTACCCTCCGGGGCCCGCGCAGAGCCAGAAAGTACGGCGCTGGCTCCGAGGGTGCTCCCCTGAAGCGGCGGTGGGACTCGGTCCAACGGCAAAAGCCCAGAGAGGGAGGCAACAGTGCGGCTGGGTACGTCGACGCGGATCGCTAGCGGGCGTTCTGGGTCGAGCCGCGGCTTCCGGTCGACGACCACTAGCGGAGCCTTGATCTCCGCGTGGAGTAGACGATCGGGGGGGCCTTGACCCATCTTGTCGGCGTCTAGCTCCAGAGCCACGCTAGTCGGCGAGGCTTTGCCCCGGGCATGGGCCTGGATGCTGGAGGCACCGCGGTTCACGGTAACCTGCAGGTCATAGGTGGCTGATGGGGAGATCCTAGTCCCTTGGACCTGTACAGCGCCGTCGATGTGCCCCCGGAGCCCGCGGTCTGGACGTCCCAGCATGGCCAGCAGCGATGGGATCGAAACCCCCTGCCACAGCATGGACGCCCCGCCCTCCTCCAGAACCATGCGTGATGGATCCGATGGATCGACGCCTTTCTGCAGGCGGCCCTTGCCCTCCACGGTGACAATACCTCCGGCAACCCCGATCCGTGAGCTTGGCAAGGCCACGTCCAGGGCGCTATCAAGGGAGCCGCGAACCTCCACGATGAGCCCTTCCCGCAGGTTGACCCCCTGGAGCAAAGCAGGGGGGGGAGGGTTACGCCCGGCATCGGCCAGCGCCTTGCCCAACGCGAGCAGATCTCCTCGGGCCTCGACCCATGCCTCTACGGAACGGGTTGTCGGGGTGTAGGTACCTCGACCGTTGAGGCGCTGCCCCAGTGCTTCTACGGAGAGCTTCTGGATTGTGAGGACGCCACCCTCATAGCGTGCTTCGGCATGGACCTTCTCTACCGCTGTTCCACGGATCTTCGATGCCCCGAGATCCAGGGTGATGTTCGCCGTGGCATCCTCCCGCCGAGTGGCCTCCCCCTGGACTGAGATCGTCAGAGCGCCGAGCCCTATTTCGGTCCCCCTTGGAAGCTGTACTGCCCGGTGTACTTGAAGCCCCTCTGAGCGCAGATCGATCGCAAATTGTGGCTTTGCCAACCGGGAGGTATCAAGGCGCACCGTTGCCTGGAGGGAACCTCCTTCGGTCTTCACCACAAAGTTGAGGTGCGGTTTGTCCTTCGAGCCGTCGAGGCGTGCATCCAAATCGACATGACTGGCTAGCAGAGGCTTGCCCAAGAGCGCGTTCACCCGGTCCCGATCGAGGCGTACACCCCCCAGCACCCCCTGTCCGGTGCCGTCGGGAGCCCCACTGGCTACCCCCACTTGAGCGTCTACAGTACCTACCTGGAGCGCCAGCAATTCGAGTTGGTGAAGCCCTGCGGTGATTTGCTGCGATGACAGCCCCACCGACAGCCCCGCCAGGGCAATCGGCGTCGGATCGACCTTACGCCCATCCGCGAACTGGAACCCCAGCAAGGCCCCCAGCGGCAGCAGTTTCACTTGCCCCGCCCCTCCTTGGAGCTTGGCTTCCAGTCCCGTGTGCAGTTCGCTCAGCGTCACCTGCTGCCCATCGGGTCGTTGGAGCACCAACGAGGCATCCATCTTCGTGAGCACCGCGTCCACGTCCTTCCGCGCTGGGCTTACCTCCATCCGGGCCTCTACCGCGATGCCCTTCACCGAAAGCCACGAGCCATCGAGTCGCTTGAGCTCCACATCCCCATCCGTCAACCTTACCTGCGACAGCCGCAGAAAGTCGAGAGGCTTCGACGGGGGCTTCGGGGGCTCAGGCTTTGCTCCGGGCTTCGGCCCGAACAGCTTGCTTAGATTGGTGCCGCCTTCCGGGAGCTGCGCTAGCCTCAGTCTCAGCCCCCGCACATTCACTTCCTCAAGGTCGATCTTCCCCCGGACAAGCTGTTGGAACGACGGATCGACATGCGCTTCCTCCACCGCCACCACCTCAGCCCCTGCTAGATCTCGGAGCAAAATCTTGTGCAGGGTAATGCCCGACTTCAGCGAGAAGGTGAGCCCCCCGATCTGGGCAGATCCGTTGATTCGGTCCCCTAGGCGAGCTTCCGCCTTGCTCCGGAGCCACTCATGGCCAAAGGGTGTATGGAGAAACCCTACGAAGCCACCGAGAGCGAGAGCGACGGAACCGAGGGCAGCGGCGCCTTGCTTAAGGCGGCGTAGGCCGGGGGAGGAGGGCATGAGACCCACGAGAAGGTAGCAGAGAACCCAAGACCTGCGAAGCCCGGCTCCTCGTGGGGATGCTTCGCAAGGTGCCATGCCGACTCCTGTGATTGAGGAGAGGTCACTACAGGCTTGCACAAGCCCCTTCGGGGCAGGGAGGATTCGCTCCCCCTCATGACCCTCACGTACCGCCATCACGCTCGCTGCGCCTGCGCTTCGGCGCATCGAGGCCTTGTCGTCCGACCTTTCACCTTCCCGGGAACCTCCCGCAAGTACGAGCGAAGTCGCCCCTTCTCCTTCGAGCACATCGCTTTGGACTTGACCCTTGATATCCCTGGCAAACAGGTACACGGTGTCGCAGGGATCGTCTTCGAGCGGGTTGATCCTGAGGCGACCGAGCTACGCTTGGACGCAGTGGGATTCACCCTGATCTCGGTGACCCTTGAGGAGGGCAAGGGGTCGAAGCCTGTGCGTTATGTCTATGATGGAGACGTGCTCGCAGTGGCGATTCCCGAGGGGGTTTCCCGGGGGAAGGTCGAAGTGCGGTACAGCACAAAGCCCCGGCGAGGGCTCTACTTCCTTGCTCCTGATGAACACGTACGAGGGCGCCCTACCCAAGTCTGGAGCCAGTGCCAGGACGAGGATGCGCGCTATTGGTTTCCCTGCCATGACAAGCCCCACCTCAAGCAGACTACCGAACTTCGGGTGAAGGTCCCCAAGGGGTGGTATGCACTGTCCAACGGTACGCTGATCGGGAGAACTTCCGAGCAGGACGGTGAGATCTTCCACTGGAAGCAGGCGAAACCTCATCCAAGCTACCTGGTGACCCTGGTCGCGGGGGCCTTCTCCATCTTGGACGGCGGCACTGCGGCGGGCGTACCCATCACCTACTTGGTGCCCACAGGGCGTGAGGAAGACGGGCACCGTACCTTCGCTCGAACTCCAGCCATGGTGGAGCACTTCTCCAGGCTGACGGGGGTGCCGTTTCCCTGGGAGAAGTATGCCCAGGTCGTCGTGAGCGACTTCATCTTCGGTGGCATGGAGAATACCTCTGCCACCACGATGTACGAGCATATCCTTCTCGATGAGCGGGCAGCCCTTGACATCGAGAGCGACGACCTCATTGCTCACGAACTGGCTCATCAGTGGTTTGGTGACTACGTCACCTGCCGTGACTGGAGTCACGGGTGGCTCAATGAGGGCTTCGCCACCTTCTTCGAGCACATCGAGCGGGAGCGCCGCCTCGGCGTTGACGAGTATGAGTATGGCCTCAAGGGCGACCTGGATGCCTATCTGGGTGAGGCATCTTCCCGCTACCAGCGCCCTATCGTTTGCCAGGATTACGAAGCCCCCATCGACCTCTTCGATCGGCACCTCTACGAGAAGGGAGGCTGGGTGCTGCACATGCTTCGCCGCGAGCTGGGCGATGAGATCTTTTGGAAGGGCATCCGCCTCTACCTCCAGCGCCATGCTTTTCGTGTCGTGGAGACTCGTGACTTGCTCCGCGCTCTGGAGGAGGTCAGTGGCCGTAGCCTCGAACGCTTCTTTGACCAATGGGTCTTCAAGGCGGGTCACCCTCATCTCGAGGTCAAGGTTGAGTACAGCTCTGGAGCCCTCCTGGTTGAGATCAAACAGACCCAAAAGACTTCCTCTGAAATCCCTCTCTTTGCCTTCGATCTGGAGATCGATCTCTACCCAGAGCACGGTGAGCCCCATCGGGAAGTTCTCCACGTCGAGACTGCCTCCGAAACCTTCGTACTCCCTCTGGCGGAGCGCCCCCGCTTCCTGGTTCTCGACCCTCGCTACCTCCTCCTGGGTGAACTCTCCGCAGAGATCCCTGCCGACATGCTCCGGCGCCAGCTCGCCGAGGCGCCTACCGCCCGGGGTCGCTGGACCGCAGCCCTCCGCCTCTCTACCCGCGACGAAGAGGCAGTGGTGCGCGACTTGGCCACCTCCCTCTCCAGCGAAGGTGAATTCTGGGGGGTTCGTGCCGAAGCGGCAGCGGCTCTGGGGGCCATCCGGTCCCCGGATGCAATGCAGGCACTGCTCTCGGCCCTCCCTGCCGCTCGCCATCCGAAGGTACGCCGGGCGGTGGTGGCTGCCCTGGGGAAGTTTCAAAAACCTGAAGCTGCCGCGGCGCTCCGAACCTTGGCCCTTTCGGACGAGAGCTACTTGGTGGAAGCTGAGGCTGCCCGATCTCTCGGGTCCACCCGCCAACCTCAGGCCTTCGACACCCTCGTGGAGATATTGGATCGTCCCTCCTGGGCAGACGTGATCCGCAGTGGTGCCGTGGATGGGCTCGCTGCACTCCGGGACGAGCGAGCGGTACCTCACCTGATGGCTCGCTCTCGCTATGGGGTTCCCACTCGGGCTCGTCGAGCGGCCATCCGCGCCCTGCCGAAGATCGCTGTCGATCGTCGCACGCGCGAGGCCATCGAGGAGCTCCTCGACGACCCCGATCCCTACCTCCGTATCGACGTGGTCCTTGCCCTCGGAGACATGGGAGATAGCAAGGCCAGGCCCGCTCTCCACCGCGCTCTCGAACGGGAGCTAGATGGCCGCGTACGCCGTAGGATTCGCGAGGTGCTCCGCGACCTCACAGGGACTAGTCGAGCCGAGCAGCAGCGCCTTCAGGAGGAGGTAGACCGACTGCGCTCCGATCTCCAAGAGCTGCGCCTGCGACTCGCAAAAGTGGAAGCTCGCGACGACAAGCCCAGCTCTACTGGAACACAACGCCCACCTCCCAGTAGAACAAAGTCAGCTCCGGTGAAGAAAAGCCCGCGCGGCAAGAGCGGCAAAAAATCGAAGAGCTTGCGCTCCCCTTGATTCTCCGGTGCTTTTTTCTAGGCATTCTGGTTATCTTCGGGGGATGAACCTCTTGCTTCGTACCTCCTCCTTGCTCTGCATGGTTGCCCTGACTCTTGCCTGTGGCGACGGTGGAGGTACCACCGAGGAACCCACCCTTGCCTCAGGGGGGAGCAGTGCCGGAGGTTCCGGAGGGCAAGGGGTGGGGGGCATGAACGGGGGTAGTGGTGGGACAGAGGGGCAAGGTGCGGGAGGAGGGATCGCTGGACACAGTGGTGCAGGGGCGAGCACCGCTGGAACGGCAGGGGCAGGAGGAACGGCAGGGGCAGGAGGAACGGCAGGGGCAGGAGGAACGGCAGGGGCAGGAGGAAC
>JANWXX010000700.1 GCA_025057345.1 Polyangiaceae bacterium
CCACGCCGCGGTCGCGCGGATGCGCCACACCCTCGCCCTCGCCGTCCACCGCTGCTTCGACGAGCGCGGCTTCTACTGGGTCAACACCCCCATCCTCACCGGCTCCGACGCCGAGGGCGCCGGACAGCTGTTCCGGGTCTCGACCCTCGACCTGCTCCGGCTGCCGCGCACCGCCGAGGGCGGTATCGACTTCCGCCAGGACTTCTTCGGCCGCGAGGCCTTCCTCACCGTCTCCGGCCAGCTCAACGTCGAGAGCTACTCGAACACCCCGCGGCACCTCGCCGAGTTCTGGATGATCGAGCCCGAGATCGCCTTCGCCGACCTCGGGGACAACGCCGACCTCGCCGAGGAGTTCCTGAAGCATCTCTTCCGCACCGCGCTCGAAGAGCGCCATGAGGAGCTCCGGCTCTTCGCCCAGCGGCTGGAGAAGTCGGTGATCGAGCGCCTCGAGCGGCTGGTCGGGCAGCCCTTCGTGCGCATGAGCTACGACGAGGCGATCGCGATCCTGGAGCGCGCGGGGCGCAGCTTCGAGTTCCCCGTGCGCTGGGGCATCGACCTGCAGACCGAGCACGAGCGCTATCTCACCGAGGAGCACGTGCGCGGCCCGGTGGTGGTGATGAACTACCCCGAGGCGAT
>JANWXX010000701.1 GCA_025057345.1 Polyangiaceae bacterium
TATTACATGACTGGCTCGTGCGGCAACGCTAGTCTCCCCCGCACACGCGGGGATCGACCTGCGCCACTGACGTGCGCGTTGCGCGCCCGGCCGTCTCCCCCGCACACGCGGGGATCGACCGGGGTGGAAGGCGGTGTTGTTCAACGGTGAAGTGTCTCCCCCGCACACGCGGGGATCGACCCGAGCAATTGCTGACCGAGCAATTGAACAAAGTGTCTCCCCCGCACACGCGGGGATCGACCCAGAAGCATGCCAGCCCTGGCTAGCACCTCCTTGTCTCCCCCGCACACGCGGGGATCGACCCCGCTACCTGTACCTACTGCCTGCTATCTGCTAGTCTCCCCCGCACCCGCGGGGATCGACCCGCCACCTGGCGGCCGCGCGCGCAGGCGCGCCGGTCTCCCCCGCACACGCGGGGATCGACCCTGCGATGCCATGTCCCTTCATGTCCCCTACACGTCTCCCCCGCACACGCGGGGATCGACCCCCCGTGGGTCACGCCCTTGCGCGCATGCGCAGGTCTCCCCCGCACACGCGGGGATCGACCCTTGCACCAGTCTCGGCGGGCATACCGCAGGTAGTCTCCCCCGCACACGCGGGGATCGGCCTCCGGACCGGACGGCGTGCCT
>JANWXX010000702.1 GCA_025057345.1 Polyangiaceae bacterium
GCGGCGAGAGCCCGACGGCGATGGCCGGGTGGTCGCGACTGGCCGCGAGCAGATCCTGCAGGTAGTCGAGCAGGGCGCCGCTCGCCCTGAGCGTGCGCGCCTGTTCGGCGAGCTCGAGCAGCCGCCTCGGGGAGAGCGCGGGCTCCAGCGACTCGAGCAGCCGGCGCCGGTCGGGCTCCTCCAGCATCCGCCGCTCGGCGGCGCGGTCCGGGTAGCCGAGACCGACGCAGAGCAGGAAGCGGTCGAGCTGGGAGTCGGGCAGGGGGAAGGTGCCGGCGAGATCGACCGGGTTCTGGGTGGCGATCACCAGGAAGGGGCGGGGCAGGGGATGGCGCTCGCCGTCCACCGTCACCTGCCGTTCCGCCATCGCCTCGAGCAGCGCGCTCTGGGTCCTGGGCGAGCCGCGGTTGATCTCGTCGGCGAGCACCAGCTCCGCGAAGACCGGTCCGGGATGGAAGCGGAAGCGCTGCGCGTCCCGGTCGAAGATCGAAACCCCGACAATGTCGGAGGGCAGCAGATCCGAGGTGAACTGGATGCGCTGGAAGCGGAGCCCGGCGACCGCCGCCATCGCGTGCGCGAGCGTGGTCTTCCCCACCCCGGGAAGGTCCTCGATCAG
>JANWXX010000703.1 GCA_025057345.1 Polyangiaceae bacterium
AATCGTCGTCAAGAGCTTGCCGAGTACGAAGGCCGCTGCGATCGTTGCCGCAAAGAAGCCCGCGAGCACGTAACGGAGCACCCCAAGGTGACTTGCGGCACCTTCGTCACCCGCGTCGCTCGGCGCAGCACCCTCGTTGGTAGCCGCAAGGGCTGTCATCGCGTCACGAAGACGAGCTTTTGCGTCGGACTTGGTGTCGGCAGCAGTCTGGTTGGTTTGGCTGTCGCCTGCTTCGGTGGCCATCGCAATGCGAGGGGTTGGTCGAGGACTTAGCACGGGCGGAGGGACTCGAACCCACGACCTGCGGATTTGGAATCCGCTGCTCTACCAACTGAGCTAGTCCCCTGTGTGAGACTGCCTTCTGCGACTATCGACTTTCTTGGTGTACCGTGTGTTTGCCACAAGTGGCACAATATTTTTTCATCTTCAGCGCAGCCGTGCTCGGCGCCGTAGAGCGGGTGGTCTTGTAGTTTCGGCCACCACAAACCTCGCACGCGAGGACGACCTTCACGCGTGCCGTCGACATACACCACCGTCTCCGAAAGCACAACCGCCCGCGGGGAGGGATTGTTTTACCTCACGCCGCGGGACGGTGGGGCGAAGGC
>JANWXX010000704.1 GCA_025057345.1 Polyangiaceae bacterium
CTGGCTTGCAAGATGGGCAGGGTCAAGGTGTAGTTGCCTGCATCAGCCCCAGAGATTGACAAGCCTGTTACAGCCACAGATTTGTTGCTACCTACGTTCTTGTCGGCAAATGCACCGCTGGGTGTGCCGCTCAAAGTTACATCATCACCTGCTACTACTCCTGTCAAGGTGGCTGAGCCAGAAAGAGTAGCCGCTGTGCTGCAATCATACACTTTGTTGTTGGCAGTCAACCCTGTTACATTCAAACTGGCAGGGGTGATGCTGGCTTGCAAGATGGGCAGGGTCAAGGTGTAGTTGTCTGCGTCGGCTCCTGTCAGAGAAAGACCGCTCACTGTTACGGACTTGCCAGAGCCCACGTGCTTGTTGTCGAAATTGCCCGTTGGCGTGCCTGATAAGCTCACTACGTCTCCCGTGCAAATGCTACCTAACAGGGCTGCTGTGCCGCTCAAACTGGCTGCTGTGGTTCCATCATACACTTTGTTGTTGGCAGTCAACCCTGTTACACTCAGGCTGGCAGGGGTGATGCTGGCTTGCAAGATGGGCAGGGTCAAGGTGTAGTTGTCTGCATCAGCCCCAGAGATTGACAAGCCTGTTACAGCCAC
>JANWXX010000705.1 GCA_025057345.1 Polyangiaceae bacterium
GCTTCCACGCGCAGACGGCTGGCTGCTCGCTCACAGCGCAGCAACCGGAGAACAACATCGTGCGCACCGCCATCCAGGCGCTTGCTGCCATTCTCGGCGGGTGCCAGTCGCTCCACACGAACTCGATGGATGAAGCGCTGGCGCTTCCCTCTGAAAAAGCCGTCACTATCGCGCTGCGCACCCAGCAGATCATCGCCGAAGAGAGCGGCGTTGCCAATACTGTCGATCCGCTCGGCGGCTCGTATTTCGTCGAGGCGCTGACCAATCGCATGGAAGAGGAGTGCCTTGCCTATTTCCGCCGGATCGAAGAGCTTGGCGGCGTCATTCCTGCCATCCGTCGCGGTTTCTTCCAGTCGGAAATCGCCGATGCCGCCTATCGCTACCAGCGTGAGATCGACTCTGGTCGACGCGGCATCATCGGGGTCAACCGGTATGCGGTGAAAACGCCGCTCGAAATTCCCATCCTCCAGATGGACCCGCACGGCGAGGCGCGGCATCTGGAGCGCCTGAATCGCGTGCGTGCGACCCGCGACAACGCGCTCGTGCAGCAACGCCTGGCCGCACTGCGCGAGGCGGCGATGGGGCAGGAGAACCTGA
>JANWXX010000706.1 GCA_025057345.1 Polyangiaceae bacterium
TTGCGAACGCGTCGCAGGTCGAGGGAGTCAGGCATAGGGCCTCAGGTAACGGTCGGGCGGCGCCTTGGCGCGAATAAAACGGACGGCTGTCTAAGAGCCAGCCGCCCGTCCATTCTGCCGTCCAGTGGCCGACGAAAGCGCGCCTTGCTGGGGGCACCCGAACAGAAAGGGCCTACCGCCGGCTGCCCCACTGATAGTGGGCAAACGCGCGATTGGCCTCGGCCATCTTGTGGGTGTCTTCCTTCTTCTTGATGGTGGCGCCGGTGTTGTTGGCTGCGTCCAGGAGCTCAGCCGCTAGCTTCTGGGACATGGTCTTGCCGCTGCGCTTGCGAGCGTTGGCGATGATCCACCGATGGGCCAGCGCCTGGCGACGCCGAGGACCGACCTCCATAGGAACTTGGTAGGTGGCGCCGCCGACGCGGCGAGGCTTGACCTCCACCACCGGCGCGGCGTTCTGCACCGCCTGCTCGAACAGCTCCAGCGGGTTCTTGCCCGTCTTCTGCGCCATGATGTCCAGGGCGTCGTAGACGATGCGCTGGGCCAGGCTCTTCTTGCCTCGCATCATCAGGCGGTTGATGAAC
>JANWXX010000707.1:0-257 GCA_025057345.1 Polyangiaceae bacterium
CGGAGCGGGAACGAGTTGAGCGCCGCGCCGCCGAGGAACAACGGCGTGCCGCCGAGGAGCAGCGCCGTGCCGCCGAGGAACAACGCCGTGCGGCCGAGGAACAACGCCGTGCGGCCGAGGAACGACGCCGCACTGCCGAGGAGCAAGCGGAGCGGGAACGAGTTGAGCGCCTTGCGGCCGAGGAACGACGCCGCGCGGCCGAGGAGCAAGCGGAGCGAGAGCGAGCCGAGCGCCTGGACGACGAGGAGCAGCTCCTG
>JANWXX010000707.1:267-573 GCA_025057345.1 Polyangiaceae bacterium
CCAAGCGGTGGTCGACCTGTGCGAGGTGCTGGCCATCGAGGTGACCGAGGAGCGTCTGGCCCAGCTGGTAAGGCTGGACGTGGTGGCGCTGCGGGCCCTCCGCGCCCGGCTCAAGAGCACGGGCTCCTGGCCCGGGTGACCGGAGCCGGCGAACGGGGAGAGGGCCGCTCGACATGCAAAGGGGGCGCTGCTAGCGTCGTTGCGCATGGCCGACCCTGCCGTTCCGCTCTCGGTCCCCGCCTCGCCGGGATCTGCGCGCCGCACCTTCACCTGGCCGGACGTCGCCTTTCCCGATTGGCCCGAGGA
>JANWXX010000708.1 GCA_025057345.1 Polyangiaceae bacterium
AAGGTCGCCGAGATCGAGCAGGCGGCCGACGTCGTGGTCTGGTGCTGCGACGAGGCACCGGGGTTCGCGCCGGGCCGGCCCCAGGACCGGGCGTTCGTCGGAAACCTCGTTCAGGCGATGGACGCCTACGCCGAAGGCCGCCTCGGCGAACCGACGATCCGGCTGGAGGAGGCCGACCGCATCATCGCGATCGGCTCGGATCGAATGATGGCGGCGGTCGCGCGCGCGCGCCACGAGGTGCTGCGCCCGCACCTGAAGCCGCAGCACTCCGCGATCGGTTCGATCAACTCGCCGATGCAGTGCATGATGAAGGAGATCTGCGCGCAGTGCCTGCAGTCGCACCGCGATCCCGCGACCGGCGAGACGCGCGTCGTCTTTTCCTGCTTCGACCAGGATCAGGACCTCGACCGCGTGGACTTCAAGGTGCTCAACGAGCGCCTGCGCCAGAACTCGCTCGCGGAGAAGCTCACCGCGCGCTGGCTCGCGCACTGCCGTCCCGAGCTGCGGCGCGCGCGCCGGCTCGTCTGAGTCCGGGGCGCGCTCAGTCGCCGAAGCAGATGCCGAG
>JANWXX010000709.1 GCA_025057345.1 Polyangiaceae bacterium
GTCTCCCCCGCACACGCGGGGATCGACCTGCGAGCTTGTGCGCCTTGCGCGCTGCGCTTCGGTCTCCCCCGCACACGCGGGGATCGACCGCCGTGCAAGCGAGCAAGGCCCGTGCCGCGCACGTCTCCCCCGCACACGCGGGGATCGACCGCTCGGGTGCATCGATGCCCCACAGGCGCACTCGTCTCCCCCGCACACGCGGGGATCGACCGTCGGCCAGGGCCTTGAGCTCCGACTCGGCGCCGTCTCCCCCGCACACGCGGGGATCGACCCACCGAGAGCGGAAGATACTCGGAGGTGTACGGTCTCCCCCGCACACGCGGGGATCGACCCGGCCCGAGATCAGGCCGAGGGCCTGGGACACAGTCTCCCCCGCACACGCGGGGATCGACCCGATGAACGCCAGCCTACTGTCTGCGGCCGGCTGTCTCCCCCGCACACGCGGGGATCGACCTCCTCGCGCGGGCAGGCCATGCAGATCGCCGTCGTCTCCCCCGCACACGCGGGGATCGACCTTCCCGATCGCACCGCTTTGGGCGCGACCAGACGTCTCCCCCGC
>JANWXX010000070.1 GCA_025057345.1 Polyangiaceae bacterium
CCCCAGGATTCACTGGAGATCCCTCACCACACCAATGCTCCAGATCGGACCTTCCCGATGGAAGCCTGAGAGTGCCTGGATCACTGGGAACTTCACCGATAGCACCACCATCCAGTCAAGCCCAGGGCTCAGCAGGATCTCTGGCGATGCATAGCCAATGAAGCCGCCAGAGTCCCGCTCAGGAGTTCCGCCCTCGATCGCCTTGCCATCGAACCTCCCATCCAGCCCCAACCGCAACGCCACCGGCATCGACACCTGCCACTGGCCTGCCACCGTCCCCCGCATCGACCGGCTTGCCCGCACCCCCTCGGCTCCTGCCATGGAACCGAAGAACTGCAAGCTCGTATACATGGACCATGGCCAAGAAAAGTGCGCGTAAGAGATACCACCGAGAGGGTCCACCGAACCGGTGCCTGGCTGTAGCTCCACTGGCAGTGGCTTCCCGTCCCTCCCTCGCTGTACCTGCCCTGTAGGCAGCTTCACCCCACCGGTCACCGCCAGTAGGTGCTTGGCTCCGAAGCTCCGATCCTGCCAAGGAAACCAGCGGGCGCGAAGCTCTCCATCCCCAGGCCCTACGCTCGTCCTCCGCGCCAGATTCACATACTCTACGGTCCGTTGCATCACCGGCATCACACCCATCAGAAACAGCCGCGCATGTGGCGCCCAGGCTAGGTTGAGATCCAGCCTCGTCTCTGCAAGACGAAGGCGATCCACGCGGGCCTCCCCCACCTCATCCGTGCGGTACTGGAGCGTCAACGACGAACGAAGCCTGCCTCGGTAGGGCTTCTCTGTTCCCATGGAGGTCAGCGTGGCATCACCCACGTTGCAGACCGCACAGGTGAGCGCGCCCCTGGGCGTCAGCACCAAGAATGCCGTCAGGACAGGAACGACCTGCCTCACCGCGCGCTCGCCTTCGCAGCCGCACTCAGGTTCTGCAGCACCACCCTCCCGATCTGCTCTCTAGAAAGGTTCGCTAGATCCGCCCCGTCAAACCATCGCTCCGTCTCCAACGCCAAGACCAACGTCGCACGTCGACTCCCCTCTCCCGACAGTACCAGCGGTCCCAGAGCCGCCTTCGCTGCTGCGCTCGCCGTCGTCTCTCCCTCGAAAGCCACTTCCTGCACCCCTCCAGGTGCTACGTAAAAACCACCCACGACAATCGTCTTCCCCACCATGTCTACTTCCCCAGGAAGCCCCTCGGCGTCCTCGTCGGCCACCCTCAACCCCAGGGTCAACGCGCAGTAGCTCCCTGGTGGGGGTGCCAGCGTGCCCAAATGCACCAACGAACCAGGGGAAGCCAGCAGCGAATCGACCCGGGCAAACCCCAGCCGTGTGGGGGAACTGATGCCGTGCGCCTGCGCCTCCCTAACCCACGAGAACGATCGGCGACGTACAGCTCCCGTACAAGGGACCAGCTCAACCGACTGAGAGGAGAGGTAGCCATGGGTCAATCGGATCTGGTAGCCAAGATCCGAGGTGAAGCGTCGTTCGTTCCTCTCCACAGGCGGCCCTGGAGGCGCTTCCCAAAGTACGGCGACCTCGATCCCCTCCTCCTGCTCTCCGCATGCGACGAGCGGGCTGAGAAAGGCAATGAGCAATGAAACTAGAAGAAGTATCATGGGGCGGAAAGCCATGGGTCGGAGAAATCGGGATCGACGAGAAAATCTGTATCCGTAAGACTCTCCAGAAAGGCGATTAGATCGAGCTTCTCCTGTGGTGTCAGAAGGAATCCTGTGACAAACTCGCTTTTGTAAGGATTCTTCGAGCCATCACCGGCATAGGGGCCAGTCGCAATGGTACGCCCCCCAGCCGCGTAGTGATCAATCACCTCGGAGAGCGTGGCGATGGAGCCGTCATGCATATAAGGCCCCGTAACCGCGATATTGCGCAGCGTCGGTGCCTTGAAGCGTCCCATGTCTTCAGGCCGGTTGCTGATCTCCAGTACCCCTCGGTTGGGCGCAGGATAGCCCCCTTGGCCATCGATGTTGTAGAGCCCTGTATTATGGAACATCACCTCGTCCATAACCTTGCCATCGTGGGTGACCGAATCCGCCAAAAGGAAGCCTCCGTGACAGTGGAAGCATTCGAGCCGCTCGGAGAAGAACAATTCCTTGCCACGGAGCGCACTCTCCGACATGGCCCCTTGATCCCCTGCAAGGTAGCGATCATAAGGTGAGTTCCCCGAAATCAACGTACGTTCAAAGGCAGCAATGGCTTTGGTGATCGTATCCAAGTTGATGGTCCCTCCCACCTCGGGGAACGCCTCAGGAAAGAGCTTCTGATAAAGCGGCTCCCTCCGAAGTCGTTCAAGGAGCTCTTCCTCCTTGCCAGCAAGTCCTAGCTCCACGGGAGCCTCTCCAAACATCGGGGTCAGTGCCTGCTTCTCCAAAGTCGTCACTAGCGGATTCGCCCAGGTGAGCGCCGCTGCATACCCAACATTGGCCAGGCTCATCGAGCCGCGCGGATGCACTTCCCCTGTTGACCCCAAAGCAACCCCACGACCATCCGTAAATGCTCGCTTTTGCTCATGACAGCTCCCGCAGGAGTAGGTACCATTCCCTGAGAGCCTGCGGTCGTAGAACAATCTTCGCCCAAGCTCCACCTTCGCCGTGTTCATCGGATTATCTGCAGGCACCTTCGGCTTGGGAAATCCGCTGGGGAGCTTCCATACATAGCTATCCTCTGCAGGCGAGGATGGCAGGTCCGTTTTCAAGCTGTCCTTGTCGCAAGAAAGAGCGAGGGCAGCAAAGAAGAGATGCAGCAAGAGACAGGCGGAACGCATCGGTTCATTCAAGACGGAAGGTGACCTGCTTCCCCTCGGGGACGCCAGTCTGGAGCGATAGCCCAAGACGTGGGAAGATGGCAGCACATTCCGGATCGTCCACCCCGGACATGCAGCCGGGGGCGCCTCCGCCATCTTTGGATAGATCCGTATCGGCCATCAGAGCGGCGTAGTCAATGAGAACCTTGCTGGAGGTCAAGTCGAAACCATCCAAGGCAATCTCAGGACGATTAGGGTGGGAACAGCTCGTTACCCCGTCCCCTTGCCCCTGGCATCCGGTGCTCCCAAGGTGGAGGTTCCTTGGTGCCCCTCCCTTAAGCTTGAAGTCCACGCGCAGAAACTTGTAGCCACCGTTCCAGCTCCAAAACATTGTCGAGAGGTTGAGGGGCGAGGGAGCCTTGGCACTATCGCCATGGTTGAGTGCAAATGGGACACCCACCTTGAAACGAAGCCCCTTGTAGATGCCTGCAGGCACCTTCCCCCGGAGCCCAGTATGGAGGCCGACAGTCCCATTGGTGCAAGAGCCGGTCTTGTCCTCAAAGTCAAGGAGGGCCAGCCCTTCATATTGCCAGACACCGTCCTGGTCCAACTCGAAGGGCACCTCCTGCCCCCCCTCCGTTACCAGACGAACATCGTGGACATAGAACCGGAAATCCAGAGGTTGTACCTCGCTCTTTGCTGTTCCGATCCCCGTGAACGTCTTCTGACACGAGAAAGTTTCCGAACCTACCCGCGCTTCGAACGGAATCTCGTGAATCTCTCCAGACCCTCCCCCTTGACCGCCCAACGCAGCCTCTCCCGCGGAGCCCCCCACCGAAGAACCTGTAGCTCCACCCGCCCCCGCTTCAACAGCTCCTCCACTGCCCGCAGCAAGTTGAGCCTCTTCGGCAGTTTCATCCCCGCACCCCCCAAGGGGAAGGTATACAAGCAACGGGAGGAACACAGGAAGAAGAATTTCTTGGATCTTCATAGTTACTTGGGCGTGCTCTGTAGGGAGTTTGCCCCTGACACGGGATGCGGCAAGTTGTCGCAGCCCCTCACGGGCCACAGCGCAGAGCTGCACGCTCCAATACCGGTTTCAAATCCTCCTGTTGCAAGCGCTCGAAGAACTCCTTGTCGATGCTTCGAATCGCCTCCCAGAATCGGGGCCACCCGCCACAACGAGTCAGCAACGCCTCGAAGTCCTCATGATCCGAACCGTAGGTGCGGTATTGGATCAGCACTGCATTGTTAAGGGGACGCCCTCCATAGGTCTTCTGGGCAAGATCTAGGATCTCTTTCTTACGAGCCAGCTTCTCCTCTACAGAGCGGGGCGATTGGTAGAGCTCGTCCAGCTCTTCGTAGACTTTGTGGAGACCTCGCCGCCGCTCGTCCGCACGCCGCTCATCATCCTCATAGGCACGTAGCTCTCGGCTCTCCGCCCCCCGGGTTTCTCTCAGATAGATCCGGGTGAGGCGCCTCGCCACAAAGGTCGCCAGGCTTTCATTGAGAAATGACTGGCCATTAAGGTAGTAGGTCGCATGCACTGACTCATGCAGCACCACATCCACAAGCCCCCCTAGCGCCCCTTCCCCTGGATGTAGCATCGACGAGAGCACCGGGTCCGGCAACCAACCGAGCGTGGAGTAAGCCCCCGCCCCCCTTAGATCCACGTCCAACCCCTTTGCCCGAAGCCTCTCGGCATGTGCTCTCGCTTCGTCTCGATCAAACCACCCCACATAGGTGATTGCCCCGATGATAGGGAATCTCCATATGACAGGCCGGAAAGACAATGGATCGCAGGCGCTGACCACCCAGGTAACTGCCGGCCCTCCAACATCCACATAATGCGCATAATTGGAGGTTGCCTTGAGCCCTTGTCGCTCGCCGAACTGCTTGATTCGAGGCACCTCCGCCAAGAGAGCTCGGGTGCCCTCGGGGATGCTCGGGTCCAACGCTGCCTCCTCAATGGGCCTCCGGGCACGCAGCAGCCAAAATTGCCCCTCCGCCGCCTGCACCAAGTAGCCCATGCCGAGCTGTCCCCCACAGCCCTGAAGTACTGCCAAGGACGCAGCCAGAAGAAGGGAGAGGGCCCTCCTCACAACCCCTCCTCACCAAAAAACCGGAGAAGTTCGCTCGCAACGGACCAAGGGCAGGTCCAATGCATCATATGCCCTGCCTCCGGGATAGAGCGGAGTGTAGCCCTAGAAAACGCAGCAGCACGCTCTGCTTCATCCGGTGGATGAAAACCCGTCTCACCCCCATCAAGCAGCAGCACCGGGCAACGGACCCGAGCAGCAAAAGACCGGTAGATCCCCGCAAGAAAAGGGGTCAGCGAAGTGGTGCGGTGGAGAGGATCCATATGCCAACAGTATTGCCCCGGACTCTCCTCAGTGAGCAGGTCGTCAAGCCGCTTCTCCAGAATGCCTCTTGGCAGGCTGCCATGCTGACGCTCCAGCCTCCGAAGCGCCTCCTCACGGGTGAGCATCCGCTGGCGAGAGCGACCGTCGTCCCGTAGATCCTCGAGCCATTGCCGGAACCGATCCGGTGCTTGTTCTACGCCTTGATCAGGCGGTCCAAGCCCTTCCAAAAGCGCAAGACCAGCCACCTGCTCAGGTCTGCTCCCAGCGAGCAATGTCGCCACTGTTCCCCCCATGGAATGCCCTACCAACACGAAACGATCCACACCCAGTGCCCGAACGAGCCCATCTACGTCCGCGACATAATCAGGAAAGTGGTAGTATCCTCCCGCACCCACCCACCCACTCCGGCCGAACCCCCGGAGGTCGGGGGCGATAATGCGGCGCCCCGTCTGCGTCAAATAACCAACAACCTGCTCCCAACTCCGAGCTGTATCCCCAAAACCGTGGAGGAATACCCCAGGGACAAGCCTAGAGGATACCGTTCCAGGCCAGTCTAGGTAATGCACCGAAATCTGACGCAACGTCAGGTAGTGAGAGGTAGGGTGCATGTCGTTCTACATGAAACTTTCATTTCAGATGCTGAAAGGATGGGTCAGTTCCTCTTACCATGAGGGAACATTGGTCTAGGACGGACCCAAAGAACAAGAGCTGGAGGCTATCTTGATGTCGCGGCAACTCCTTCTGCAGGACAAGGGACGCTGGCTGGCGACCATGTTCGCTGTGGCAAGCTTGGCAAGTCTAACCATTTCGTGCGCCTCCGGTGATGACACCACTCTAGAGGCAACCCCTGTCGCAGGAGGCAAAGGCGGCACAGCGGGGAGCAATGCAGGAGGCACGGGGGGCACCGGAGTCGGCGGAGCTGGCGGCTCTGCTGGCTCTGCAGGCTCTGCTGGCAAAAGTACTGGGGGGAGTGCAGGCATCGGCGGGGAGGGAGGCTCCTCAGGGCAAGGTGGTGCTGCAGGGGACAGCGGCAGCGCCGGCACAGCAGGGGATGGCGGTACGGCAGGGACCAGCGGTGCTGGTGGCTCCGCTGGGGACGCAGGAGCCGGTGGAGACGCAGGCGGTTCCAACTGCCAGCCAGAAATCTGTGATGGCTTGGACAACGACTGCGATGGGCAGAAAGACGAAGACATCCCTGGCACAGGGGAACCGTGCACGGTACCCAACAAGCAGGGAGAGTGCGCCTTCGGCACAGTCCAGTGCACGAAAGGAAAGATCGAGTGTGTCCAGAACGTCGGTGCTACCCCCGAGGTCTGCGACGGCAAGGACAACAACTGCGATGGGCAGATCGACAACGCGCCGACCGATATAGGCAACCAGTGCTTCACCGATCAGCAGGGACTCTGTGCCCAGGGAACGCTCAAGTGTGTCAGTGGCGACGTTAAGTGTGTCTCGAACTTCCAGCCCACGGAGGAAACCTGCAACGGTTTCGATGACAACTGCGACGGCAACGTTGACGAAGGGTTCCCTGGAGCAGGCCAGCCTTGCTCAGTGCCTGGTCAGCTTGGTCCCTGTGGACAAGGCCAAACGACCTGTCAAAACGCTGGGAATTCTTGCGCTCAAGTGGTGTTCCCCCAGTCGGAAGTGTGCGACGGAGTGGACAACGACTGCGATGGGCAGATCGATGAAGCAGCCGACGTTGTGGGCAAGCCCTGCAATACAGGATTGCTAGGCGAGTGCAAGGCAGGGCTCACCCAATGTGCCGGCGGCGCTCCCTCCTGTCAGCCTATTAAGCAAGCATCCCCGGAGGTCTGCGACGGTCTGGACAACGACTGCGATGGCACCGTCGATAACATCCCGGCTTCAAAGCTAGCGACGGACTGCGCTAAGGATTTCCCCAACAGCAACAACGTCCAGACTTGGGCTTGCGAGCAGGGAAGCTGCGTTATTCAGGCCTGTGCCGGCAGCTTCGTCAACTGCGATGGCTCCCTTGCCAATGGCTGCGAGGTCGACTCCACCTCGAACATCAATCACTGCGGCGGTTGCAACAAGGTATGCCCGGCCATCAACGGGACGCCCACCTGCATCGCTTCCCAGTGTGGGATCGTCTGCAACTTGGGCTTCGGCAACTGCGACGGTGTCATTGGGAACGGCTGCGAGCAGCCTCTGACCAACGACCCCGCCAACTGCGGAACGTGCAACAAGCAGTGCAGCGACAACGGGGGCTCTGGAGTCTGCAATGGAGGTTCCTGCAAGACGGAGTGCAACGCAGGCCGCGCCGATTGTGACAAAAATGCCAACAACGGCTGCGAAACCTTCACCACCAACGACCCACTCAACTGTGGGGCCTGCGGCAAGACCTGCTCCTCAATCAATGCCACGGCAACCTGCGAAAATGGCATCTGCACGCCCATTTGCAACCCTGGCTTTGCCAACTGTGACGGTGACCCCAACAATGGCTGCGAGGTCAACCTCAACACCAACGTCAACCACTGTGGAGCCTGCAACAACGTCTGCAACAGCACCAATGGCGCTGCCTCCTGCTCCAACGGCGTCTGTGGCCTGAGCTGCAACCCAGGCTACGGAGACTGCGATCTCAATGCAGCCAATGGCTGTGAGATCAACACCTCAACCAACGTCAATCACTGCGGGGTCTGCGGCAAGGCCTGCAACAACACCAACGGCACCCCTAGCTGCTCCCTCGGAGTCTGCTCAATTTCCTGCAGCTCCGGCTTTGCCAACTGCAACGGCAATGCTGATGACGGCTGTGAGATCGACCTCAAGAACGATGTCAACAACTGCGGCTCCTGCGGGAACAAATGCAACAGCACCAACGGAACTGCAGTCTGTGACAACGGAGTATGCAAAATCTCTGCGTGCAACCCTGGGTTCGCCAACTGTGACAACAACCCCAATAACGGTTGCGAGATCAACACCAACACGAACGTCAACCACTGCGGAGCTTGCAACAACCAGTGCAACTCCTCCGGCGGTGGTGCTAGTTGCAACGGCGGCCAGTGCGGTATCACCTGCAACCCGGGGCTCGCTGATTGTGATGGCAACGCTGCTAACGGCTGCGAGGTCAACCTCGCTACGAACACGAGCCACTGCGGCTCCTGCGGGAACAGCTGCAACCCGGTCAACGCCTCCAGTGCCTCCTGCTCCAGTGGCGCCTGCAACTTCAGCTGTAACGCCGGCTTCGCCAACTGCAACGGACTGGGCTCCGACGGCTGCGAAACGAACACCACCAACAACACGAATCACTGCGGCGGATGCGGCATAGTGTGCATCCCCACCAACGCTGACAGTGCCTCCTGCTCCAACAGCAAGTGCGTCTTCCAGTGCAAGCCCGGCTTCGCGGACTGCGACAACAACCCCGCCAACGGGTGCGAAACCAATATTTCCTCAAGCAACAGCAATTGTGGAGCCTGCGGGAACGCTTGCGTCATCGCCAATGGTGTTGGTGCCTGTCAGTCAGGTCAGTGCGTTGTCACCGGCTGCAGCGCCCCCTTCCAGAATTGTGATGGGAATTCGGCTAACGGGTGCGAAACCAACACAGCTATCTCTACCTCCCACTGCGGCGGATGCGGCAATGCCTGCTCCACCAACAACTCCACCCCGGTCTGCACCTCTGGCCAGTGCATGGTCGGATCTTGCAACCCTGGCTTCGGCAACTGCGATAACAACCCTAACAACGGTTGCGAAACCAACCTCAACACCAATCTCAACCACTGCGGCCAGTGCGGAAATGTCTGCACCAACACCGCCAATGCCATCAGCATGACCTGCTCCAGCGGCTCTTGTCAGGTAGCTACTTGCGCCGCTAGCTGGTTCAACGTCGATGGCAATGGCTCCAACGGCTGCGAGTGCCAAGAAGACAACGTGGGCAACAACTGCGGTGAGGCCACCGACCTAGGCGTCGTCAACCTGGGCCAGACGATCTCCCAGAATCGCAACCTCACCGGCGCCGGCAACAGCGACGAAGACTGGTTCAAGGTCACCTTCCCCAAAGTCGCTGCTTGCAATTATTCCCCCACGGTCATCATTTCCGCCGGCAGTCTCCCCATTCGGGCCCAGATCTACAGCTCCTGCGCCGGCACCTCGGCAAGTGTCCCCCGAACTTGCGGGCCCAACGAAGCTCCTGACTCCAGCGTCAATCTCACCCGCTGGGATTGGGACTTCAACAAACCCTGCCAGACCAACTCTGGCTCAGGCCCCAATGTCGCCAACCCCGCTAAACCCATCGACAACTTCATCCAGGGATCGGCCACCTATTTCATTCGCGTACTCCGTAGCGGGGTCGATAGCAGCAACAGTTGCATGAACTACACCATCACCATATCCAACACCCTCGGCTGACAGCGTCCTTTGCGACATAGACATACTCCTGGGCTTTTCGTGGCCTCCTGGTCGCGACAGATGCCAGGCCCCGCTACACGTAGAGGATGGCGCACCAAACCCCTCATCCCTGGCGATGGCCTCAGCCCCAAGGCCTGCGCTACCACCCAGCGTATCCTCAAAGCAGCAAGCATCCCACATGGCGCCCTCCTCTGCCTGGCATGAGCTCCAAGAGGCCTTCCTGGTTAGCACCAGCAGCCCCTTCGCTCGCTGGCTCCGGCTCCCCCTGCTGCTCGTAGTCCTCCTCCTCCCAATTCTGGTTCTCGCTTCCCTTGTTGTTGCACCGTCCGGTATCTTTGCCTGGGCGCTGCTCCTCGGGTTGCCTTGGGTTTACGCGCGTCGCGTACAGGCTGCACGGGCCTCTCTACACCGTGCTGTCCTCGGCGAACCCCCTTCTGCGGAGGAACCGGCCCTGACTTTCCCAGCTCGTGCTGGCAGCCTTGTCGCCCTGCGAGATGCCTTTCGGGCTGCTGCATTGGGCGACTCGCGGCTGGCTGAGGTGGCACTTCGCAGCGTAGATCGCCATGACTTGGGGATCTGGGAAACTCGAATTTTCATGGCAGTTCAAGTGCTGATCTGCCTGGACCGAGGGGAGGAAGGACGCGCCGCTCAGCTCGCCCCTCTGGCCTTGCCCACGGGCAGTCTTCCTCTTGATCGCCGCCTAGGATTGATGATGATCCGCGCCTCCTGGCAAGATACGGTACGTCTAGGGGCCATTGAGCGTGGCCTCTTCTTGGCCGATGCAGCCCTTCACGATCTTGTACTCCTCTGCCGTATACGTATTGAGGAGCTAACCCGTGGCGAGATTGTTATTTGCCTCTCCCCGAGGTTGTGCCGTCAAGTCTGCATCGCAGCCGAGGAAGCGGGGGACGAGCGGCTCGCCACGGCACTAGCTGCCAGCTCCGCCAGCCAGGGTGCTTACCGATAACTTGCATCCTACCGATAACTTCAATCCTTCTGTAGGACACCCCTCCACCACCCGGATGATCCCGGCACTCCCCGAGGAGATTGCCTCACAGGCATCTCCCCGAAGCATGATGGTTGTAGAATCCTTCCATACCCATCCGTTCTCAGGATCCTGCGGGATGATTTTCTGGTCAAAGAAGACATTGATCTCATTAGGATTTGAAGGGGGTGCCCCCAAGGTGATGTCGCAGCTTACAGTAATCTCAGAGCCAATCTTGAGCAGCATTGCCTCCAGTGCAGCAAGGTCATCGACCCGGTAATACCGGGGATTACCCTCCCGTGGGACACCTCCCGCTACCGCCATCAGATCCAGGACGGTAGCATACTCAGCACTCCCAGGAATACCGACCACGATGGTCCTCACCCCCGCTTGAGCAAGGGCAGCCACCGCAGCGAGTGATGTCCCCGTATCCAAGCAATTGATGGTCGAGTAGGTGTCGTTTTGCTTCGGATCACAGCAATTGACCTGCTCTGTACACCCCTCCACCTTCTCAATATTCGGCATGCACTGGCTCGCGTCGCAGGTGATCGCAGCGTTGCAGTTGGGCCCTCCGTCGGTCGCCAGCAGGACGAAAGTGTTGGGGCCTAGCCCCTGGAGCCGCGGGACAAGATCCATGAGCGTCTTGCCTGTGGGTGTCCCCCCCTGGGGCGTCGAAGCAATCGCTTGAGCGAACTTCTGCGTCTGGGGCCCCTGGATACCTTTGTCCAGGTAGATCTTCGGATCCCCCTTCTGCAGGGGAAACACCTCGCTTCCGGAGCTGCATGGTGCCCCCCCCTTGCTGGGGAAGAGTGTAGCACCGATCTCGCTACGCCACCCGATCCGTTCGAACAGCTTGACCGCCGCACTACGCATGCTCGCATACTTGGTTATCGGGCCGACTTTGTCGCTCATGCTCCCCGAACGATCGAGGACAAAGTAGATCTTCACCGGCTCCTGGCGGGCATCTACCTCGTGATAGCCACAGTTGGCATCAAAGTTGTACCTAGCATCCGGAAGCACAACCCCACCATCTTGTCCGGCATCGCCCTCGCTCCCTCCGGCACCACCGGCTGAGGAGTATTCCTCTCCAATGGGTCGCCGTAGAACCTCCGAGGAACAGGAAATCACTCCGAAAACGACCACAAAGGACAGCCAATCCAGTAGAGCAAACCGAGACACCACCTTAGAACTTAGCACAACCTCTCGACCTACTGGCCCAGGTATGCGATGGCTTGCTCCATGGCGTCGGAGCGCTTCGTCTGGTTGGACTTGGAAATGACCGGCCTGGACCCAGAGCGATGTGGGATCATCGAACTCGGCATGATCCTCACCGATGCTGAACTTAACCCCATCGCCCAGCTTGAGCGGGTGATCTGGCAGCCGGAGTCAGTACTTGAGCGGATGGAACCCTTCGTGCGGGCGATGCACACGGACAATCGGCTCTTGGAGAAAGTCCGCACCTCACGCTACAGCACCAGTGACGTGGAGCGAGAAGCCCTAGCCTTGATCGCCACCCACTGTGGCTTCCGCGAGGGCATCCTGGCGGGGAATTCCATCCACCAAGATCGTCGCTTCCTGGCCCGCCATATGCCGCTGCTGGAAGGCTTTCTTCACTATCGGCAGGTGGATGTCTCCAGCCTCAAGGTGCTGGCCCGGGCCTGGTACGGCCCGGAGGCCGAGTTTCGCAAGGAGAGCAAGAGCCATACAGCTTTGGAAGATATCCAGGCCAGTCTAGCTGAGCTTCGCTACTACCGGGAACACCTGCTCCGCTGAGAGCTAGGCTCAGCTGGAGGTGACAGCTATCTGCCTGGGTTTGAAGGCAGCAGCCTTCGGGATACGAAGTCGAAGAACACCGGAATTGAGATTGGCCTCGATCTTATCGGCATCGATGCCACCAGGAAGGGTAAACGCTCGGCGGAACAGGATGTCCTCGTCACGACCTGCCAGCAATTCCCCCTGGGCCTGACGCTTGCGGAGCCCTTCGAAACTCAGCTCTCCCTGATCGAGGCGTACAGTGAGGTCAGCCTTTTGTACGCCGGGAAGGTCAGCCAGCAACAGGAAATCTTCCTGGCTTTCATAGATGTCGACCGGTGGAGCCACAGAACGAGGAGGTTTGTTTTCAGCAGTTTTTTGTTGGTTCATGGCCATCTCCGTAGAATCTGAACAGGTGGAATCACCCTGCATTCACCGTGATGGTGCGGGGCTTAGCCTCGGCGGCTTTGGGGAGTGTTACCGTGAGCACACCATCTTTGAGCGAAGCTGAGGCGCGATCCGGATCAACGCGGCAAGGAAGAGCAAAGCTACGGGAGAAGCGTACAGCAGCGCGCTCCTGACGATGGGTGGTGTATCCCTCTAGAGGACGCGGTTTGCGCTCCCCCTGGATCGTGAGGACATTCTGGGCCAATGATAGAGAAAAATCCTTATCTTCGAGCCCGGGAACGTCCGCAGAGAAGATCAGAGCTGTATCAGTGTCGAAGACGCTGACAGGCAACGAACCGGGAGAGTTAACCTGGAACAGGCTGGGTCGGTCAAACTCATCCAAGAGCCGGTCCATCTGCCGGCGCAAAGCTTCGAACGTGGAAAACGGGTAATCCTGATCGGTCCATCGGACGAGCATGAGACAGCCTCCTTGGAGGGTGCAGCAAAGCACCTAGCGTGGTGAGGAGAACGGGCGAGCAGTGGCTCTTGGATAAGCCTTTCGCGGCATTGTCCCCTCACATTGGCCCGCACAAGATGATCACCCCTTCCACCCTGTCAAGCGCTCCCGGCGAAGCCCCCAGGGCTCCTAAGGCTCGATTCGGGGCTCCTGAAAGAGTCGGCTCTCCTGGAGGCGAAATTCTGCCTCCCGCACCTGCCTCCATAGCCCAGTGCGGTGGGGGAAGATCAAGGAGCCAATGGTGGCAAGAGCACCAAGGAAAGCCAGTATGGCAATCCCTGAGGAGAGCCTCCAGGAAGGCTTCTCCACCCAGAAGATGACACCGAGCCCCATGCCGACGACCAACCCTCCCAGGTGGGCTGCCTGGTTGGTCTTGAGAGCAAAGTAGAGGAGGAAACTGTACAGGAGTTGCTGCACCAAGATCTCTTTCCAGCGGGGGTCACGGCGCACCGCTAGCCCCGCCACTAGCAGCCCTGTCAACCCGAAGACCGCACCGCTAGCCCCAGCCGTAAGGTAGGGCCTTCCCCCTTCCCCCAGTGCATACCACACCCCACTCACCGCAAAGCCAACCACCCCCGAGAGCATGTAGGTCACGAAGAAACGGATCGCTCCCACTGCCTGTTCTCCCACACGCCCGAGTTGGACCAATGCGAGCATGTTGAACAGCAGATGGATCGGACCCATATGGACGAAGCACGCCGCCAGCAGCCGCGGAGGTTCGCTTGTTTCCAGTCCATTGCTCAGAGCCCCGAACCTGAGCAAGGTGGAGACAGGCATACGCTCCAGGGGGTTTGCGCCGACCGCCTGAGCATCCAAATATTGCAACCCGAATACCCCCACATTGAGCGCAAGCAGGGTCTTGGTGACCAGCAACTTGGGGTCTCCTAGATGCTTCAGCCATCGAGCTACCCCCGGTGGAGGTAGCCTTTGCTCGCAGCGACCGCAGTGGCTCTCATCATTAGCGTTGTAGTAGCCGCACCAGGGGCAGGTGAATCCGCCAAGCATCCACTCGTTCTTGCGCCGCAGAAGCCCCGACGGCAAGTTTTCCCGGTGTGCAGTGGTCCTTGGATCTGGAGCTGGAAGATAGACCTGGGGGTCTTCCTACTTCCCACCATAGCAGCGGCTCTCCTAGTGCTGGGTGCCCGTGTTGTCGGCTTCGAGGGGAAGACCCCGGAATGGGGCTGGCTTGTCTTCATCCTCTGCATTGATGTCGCTCACGTATGGGCTACCCTCTTCCGGTCTTACCTGGACCCCCCGGAACTACGCCGCCGCCCCTGGCTCTATACTTTCGTCCCCCTTGGCTGCTGGGTCGCTGGGGTTCTTCTCTACTACCGATCTTCCCTCACCTTCTGGCGTGCGTTGGCTTACGTTGCCGTCTTTCATTTTATCCGCCAGCAAGTCGGATGGACCGCTATCTACCGTGCCCGCGCTGGTCAGCGCGATCCTCGCACCCGGCTCTTGGATGATTCTCTGATTTATCTGGGAACTGGTGTCCCCCTGTTCCTCTGGCACACCCGTCTGCCCCGTCCCTTCGCTTGGTTCCTCGACGGCGACTTTCTCTCCCTCTCCTGGCTTGCCCCCCTCGAACTACCTGCTCAGATTCTCCGTGTTGCAACCCTCTTGTTCTGGCTTGCTCACCACATCGCACTG
>JANWXX010000710.1 GCA_025057345.1 Polyangiaceae bacterium
CTGGAGGTGACGCGGGATGCGGAAGGGAAGGAACCTGTGCTGAGGAGGGAAGAAGCGGAGGGGTGGTGGAGGGAGCTGAGGCGAGAGCAACGAGAGCGCCGTGTCGCCGAGGAACAGCGCCGTGCAGCGGAGGAGCAGCGCCGTACTGCGGAAGAACAACGCCGCACCGCCGAAGAAGAAGCGGGGCGAGAGCGAGCCGAGCGCCTGGCGGCCCAACAACGAGAGCGTGTCGCCGAGGAACAACGCCGTGCTGCCGAGGAGCAGCGCCGTGCTGCCGAGGAGCAAAGGCGAGCCGCCGAGGAGCAACGGCGAGCTGCGGAGGAGCAAAGGCGAGCGGCGGAGGAGCAAAGGCAAGCGGCGGAGGAGCAAAGGCGAGCGGCGGAGGAGGAAGCGGAGCGGGAGCGCGCCGAGCGCCGCGCCGCCGAGGAACAACGGCGTGCCGCCGAGGAGCAGCGCCGTGCCGCCGAGGAAAAGCGCCGTGCCGCCGGAGAAGAACGCCGCGCTGCCGAGGAGGAAGCGGAGCGGGAACGAGTTGAGCGCCGTGCGGCT
>JANWXX010000711.1 GCA_025057345.1 Polyangiaceae bacterium
AGCTGGGGTGTAGACAGCATTTCCGGTGGCTGGGTCGCAGGAGTCGGTGGTGCAGGGGTTCCCATCATCCACGTTCTTCAGATCTCCAACGCACTTGCCGCTGAGGTTGCACTTGTCGCCGAGGGTGCAGGCGTTCCCGTCGTCGCAGGGGTCTTCGGGAGGAACGTCCTGGTAGTCGCAGATATCGGCCTTGCAGGTGTCGATGGTGCAGGGGTTCCCGTCATCGCAATCGTTGTCGTTCCCCTTGCAGCTCTTGCAGTTAGGGAGGCCCTTGTGGGAGAAGTTGCCGGTGATCGGGTCGCAGAAGTCGAAGGTGCAGGGGTTATTGTCGTCCGGGTCCAGGGGAAAGCCCTCGCACTTGCCCTTGGCGTCGCAGGTATCATCAATGGTACAAGCATTGTTATCTGAGCACGGTTGGCCTACGTTTCCCTTGTAGACAGGCTGCCCGGTGGCTGGGTCGCAGGTGTCGGTCGTGCAGGGGTTCCCATCGTCGACGAGGATGAGCGAGCCCTGGCACTTGCCTCCGGTGTCGCAGGTATCTCCCTCG
>JANWXX010000712.1 GCA_025057345.1 Polyangiaceae bacterium
TTCTTGTCTAGCTGGTTAAACAGGGAGAGCATCAATTCCTTCAGTTCTTGATTGGTGGGTTCGCTCATGGGTTCTACTCCTTAGAGCTGGTTAGGGAAGAACAAGTACTTCACCAAGGCAATGACCACACCGGCGATGATAGCGCCAAAGGCATTTCGGCTGATCAGTTCTTCATTAGCAATGCGCTTATCTAAACTGACTAATCGCTCATCTAAACGCTTAATCTCACCTGTCACGCGCTGCTCCGATGTGCTGATTTCTCCCATCACTTTCTGCTCTAGGGCGTGGATTTCACCCATCACTTTCTGCTCCAAGGCGCTAATTTGTCCTGTCACTTTCTGCTCCAGGGTATGAATCTCCCCCATTACTTTTTGGTCAAGCGCATGGATTTCACCCATCACTTTCTGCTCCAAGGCTTTCATTTCGCCCTTGAGTTCGGCAGCTTGAACTTCGACCTTTTTGTCCAGGGCTTCAATCTTCTTATCTAAAACATTAAACTGCTCGTCCACCTTCTTGTCTAGGGAGTTGAACCGCTCGTCAATC
>JANWXX010000713.1 GCA_025057345.1 Polyangiaceae bacterium
CTGATTCTTGGTCTGGAGGTTGTCGAGACAGCGGGCGAGCATCTGGGCCAGAATTCCGGCGTCGGCGGGCCGGGCGTCCGGTTCGGCGGCGAGGCACTGTTTGGCGAGGAGAACGAGGGAGGGATCGGCTCCACAGCGATCGAGGAGAAGATAGGCGCCGAGGAGTTTCCCGTCGCGGGCGTGGATGCGGAGGGTTTCCGGCGGTCCGAAGAATGGAGGCTGGCCGGTAAGGATCTCGCAAAGGATCGCCCCGAGGGAGAAGACGTCGCTGCGGCGGTCCACGCGTTCGACGTCGCCGCGGGCCTGTTCCGGCGCCATGTAACCAAGGGTGCCGAAAATCTCACCGGCCGAAGTCTGAAAGGCCCCGGGCGTCTCCGGAGTCACCGCCACAACATCAGTCAACGCCGTGGGAGTACCATCCGCCGACGGAGGGATGTCCTTCCAATCGGACAGATATGCTGACTTTTCGACCGGCTCGAAGCCGTCCGACACGTTGACAACCACGGGACCGGAATCGAGGATTTTTGCCA
>JANWXX010000714.1 GCA_025057345.1 Polyangiaceae bacterium
CATGAACAAAACGGCCCTCCGCAAGTGGCTCTCCAGTTGCATCAACACGCCGGCCCTCATCGAGCCGGCGACACGCATGTCAGGGCACCAGCGACTGGCCAATCAGTTGCATCAACACGCCGGCCCTCATCGAGCCGGCGACCCGATCGCGGCATCGTCGACCCGATCCGCTGGGGTTGCATCAACACGCCGGCCCTCATCGAGCCGGCGACCCGCGGCTAGGATAATCGAAGCGTCCCCGCGTAGGTTGCATCAACACGCCGGCCCTCATCGAGCCGGCGACGTCACCACCATGCCAGCCGCAGCGAGCAGCTTGGAGTTGCATCAACACGCCGGCCCTCATCGAGCCGGCGACGATCCAATCCTGCTCAAACGCCAGCGTGGTTGGGTTGCATCAACACGCCGGCCCTCATCGAGCCGGCGACCGTGCCACACGCCGCGGCCTGGCACCAGGGCAAGTTGCATCAACACGCCGGCCCTCATCGAGCCGGCGACCGTAGCAGTCTCACCAGCCGCGCTCGACGAC
>JANWXX010000715.1 GCA_025057345.1 Polyangiaceae bacterium
GACGGTGATCTCGATGGCGATGGTGTCCCCAACGACAAGGACAATTGCCCCACCACTCCCAACACCAACCAGAAGGACAAGGATGGGGATGGGACGGGTGATGCCTGCGACCTCGATGACGACAAGGATGATGTGCCGGACGTCCAGGATAACTGCCCGCTGGATGCCAATCCGGACCAGCTTGACATCGACGGGGATGGGCTAGGGGATGAGTGCGACGACGACAACGACGGGGATGGCCTCCCGGACAAAGAGGACAACTGTCCCTTCACCCCCAACGCGGACCAGAAGGACACGGATGGCGACGGGGTGGGGGATGCGTGTGCGACAGACATCGACGGCGACGGTGTCCTCAACCCGGACGACAATTGCCCCACGGTCCCCAACACCGATCAGAAGGATACTGACGGGGACAAGTTCGGTGATGCCTGCGATGGGGATGACGACAATGACGATCTCAACGATGTCGTCGACAATTGCCCTCTGGTTTCCAATCCAGACCAGCTTGATACAGACAAGGACGAT
>JANWXX010000716.1 GCA_025057345.1 Polyangiaceae bacterium
GCAGGCGTCGTCGGCGTGTTTCCGCTTGGGGTGGTTGCGTTGATCGCGTTGATGAGCGCCATCGCGTTGCCGGGCAAAACGCCGATGGGCACCGTCGGCGTCGAGTACTGCATGACACTGCAAGCAGACGATGCCGGGAAGAAGTCAAGCCCAACCCCCATGCCGGCCGATTGCGGGCTCTGGATGAACTGTTTGAGCGCAGCTGTCGCGCTGTTCCAGTTGGCCCCCTGCATCGACCCGGACTTGTCGAACATGATGTACATGTCGAGCGGAATCAGCTTTGCCTCAGCACTGACGCCCGCGCACTCGCACGCTCCGTTGACGCATGAACCGCCATCTGTACACGTCTTGCCGCAGCCTCCGCAGTTGTTCGGGTCGGTCTTCAGGTTGGCCTCACACCCATTGGACGCCACTTTGTCGCAGTCTTGGTAGTCTCCTGTGCACGCAAACCCGCAGACGCCATCAAAGCATGCCGGCATGCCGTTGGCTCCGGTTGGACACTTGTTGCCGCACTTTCCACAG
>JANWXX010000717.1 GCA_025057345.1 Polyangiaceae bacterium
CAACAACGCGAACGCCATCGCGACGAGACCTTTGGTCACCGAAAACACGAGCACCGGCGTCGACGCCAAAAACGGCTCTTGCGTTTGTACATCGGCCACGCCTCCCCAAAGGTGGACGACGCGTTTGCCCTGAGCGTACACTGCGAGCGCCGCTCCGACTTCCGCGCCGCGTGCGAGCTCCTCGGCAAACGCGCGCCGAACGGGCTCAAACCCTGGAGCAACCTCGCCCTCACAGAGCGTACGCCGAGACACCCGGAGCGGGAAACGGGGTTCGAACCCGCGACCCCAAGCTTGGGAAGCTTGTGCTCTACCAGCTGAGCTATTCCCGCAGAAGGGCTCTTTTTATAGCGACAAAGGCTTTTTTGCGTCAAGGCCGTAGGCTATCGTCCGCTGTGCGTGAAGGTGCTCACACGTTACGAGGCGCGCGTCGTCAAAGCGGCGGCCGATGCGCTGTTTCCACCAGGGGGCGCGTTGAGCCTCTCGGGCTCGGAAGCGGGGCTTGTCGAATATTTTGACAAAAT
>JANWXX010000718.1 GCA_025057345.1 Polyangiaceae bacterium
TGTAAACGCACAAATTCTACCTCTCCAACAAGAAAGGGGAGCACAACCTCCCGCCCCGGGAGGGGGTGCAGCACCGGCACCTGGAGGAGGAGCAGCTCCAGGGGGAGGAGAGGGAGGAGCAGTACCAGCTCCAGGGGGAGGTGCACCAGCTCCAGGAGGACAAGGGAGAGGAAGAGGTCCGGGACCCGGAAGAGGAAGAGGTCCGGGACCAGGAAGAGGGGCAGCCCCTGGAGGTGGAGGGGGAGCAGCCCAAGCTCCGGGTGGAGGAGGAGGTGCAGCGCCTGCACCTGGTGGTGGAGGGGGAAGAGCACCTGCTCCAGGGGGAGGTGCAGCACCACCAGCTCCAGCTCCGGGTGGAGGGGGTGCAGCACCTGCACCTGGAGGAGGAGCACCTGCACCTGGAGGAGGGGGTGCGGCACCACCAGCTCCGGGGGGAGCTCCAGGAGGACCTGCAGTACCTCCTGGAGGGGGAGCAGGAGTTCCAGGACACGGGTTTATTGGTA
>JANWXX010000719.1 GCA_025057345.1 Polyangiaceae bacterium
CCCATCCCACCCCTCCCCGTCCCAGACGAGGAGGGGTCTCCCCCGCACACGCGGGGATCGACCCCCACAGGGTTGGCCATGGTGATGGCTTGTTGGGTCTCCCCCGCACACGCGGGGATCGACCCCTCCCTACATTGGTTACCGAGTGCGATTGTTCGTCTCCCCCGCACACGCGGGGATCGACCCGTCGCGGCCTTCGTGCGCAATCTGGAGGCTACGTCTCCCCCGCACACGCGGGGATCGACCGAGCTGCGGCCCTCCACTCTGCACCTGTGGTGGGTCTCCCCCGCACACGCGGGGATCGACCCGATCGATGATGGACCTCGCGGCCGCCGGACAGGTCTCCCCCGCACACGCGGGGATCGACCTACTTACCGGCGTTGGGGTCGGAGCGCGGGCATGTCTCCCCCGCACACGCGGGGATCGACCATCATCGAGGCCGGCGAGGCCGGAGAGTGCGCGGTCTCCCCCGCACACGCGGGGATCGACCCTCTGGCACTGG
>JANWXX010000071.1 GCA_025057345.1 Polyangiaceae bacterium
ATTAAGGAGTGCGTCTGCAAACAAGACAGCTACTGCTGCAACGTTGAGTGGGATGAGAAGTGTGTCAAAGGTGTTACCGAATACAAGTGCGGTACCTGCCCCTAAACTCGCTCCGTTGAGGAGCGACCGGAGCTCCTCGACGGTGAGGACGTAAGCAAGGTTACAGTAGTCGCAGGTGATGTCCACAGGCTTCCCCTCAGCAACTATCTCCTGAATCTCCCTAGCGTCGAGGGTGGCTAGCGTTGCCAACAGGCGCTCCTTGCTGCATCGACAGCCAAATCGCAGAGGTTTCTCCTCCAGGCGCGTGAACGGGATACCAGCGAGTAGGGCATCTGCTAGCTCACTGGGTGAGGCTTTGCCTACCGACAGCAGGGATTCGATGCTAGTCAGCCGGGCGATCCGGTTCGTCATGGCTGCCAGCGCGTCGGGTTTCGCCTCTGGTAGGAGCTGGACGAGATAGCCTCCGGCCACAGCAATCCGGTCGTGATCCAGAAGCGCCGCTACGGCAACAGTGGAGGCAACCTGCTCCGAGTTGAGTAGATATTCCATCAGCGCTGAGGAGATGTTGCCTCCACGGAATTCGACGATCCCTTGGTGGAGTGCTCCGTTGTGTAGGGTGCGCATCATCTGGAGGACAGCCCCCTGCATTCTGTTGGTTTCCCCAAAGGTTAGCCCGCTCACCAACCCTCGGGCGGTGCCGTCCGGGTGGGAATCCGCCACCAGAGAGCCCCCCTTGGCTGACCCGCTCTTGAGAATTCCCTGCACTCGGAGTTGGGGCGCCATCGTCTCGCGGATCAGGATTGTCCCGGTGAGCAGCTCACCGAGGAGGCTCGCGGTGACCCCCTGGACCCGCTGCGCCTCCGCTACAGCCTTCACGGTATCGGTGGTGAGCGCTGCCACGACGCGGAAGGAGCCGTCGTCGGCGATGACCCGCAGTACGGTGTCTGCCATGGGCTCCTTGTAGCACCGCCTGCCTCCTACTGGCAGACTCCTCAGCCCAGGTGCTGCTTGAAGAACTCCACTGTTCGTGACCAAGCCAGGGTAGCCGCCTCGGCGTTGTATACCTCGGGCCTCGTGTCGTTCATGAAGGCATGGTCTGCCTCGTAAATCTCCAAGCGCATGGTGGACTTCCCAGCCGCTTCGATCTGCTTCTGGATCTCCCGCGCTCGCTCCGGCTGCGCCCAACCGTCACGGCTGGCAAAGTGCGCAAGAATCGGCGCTGTGACCCGAGTGTAGTCGACCTTCTCAGCTGGAGGGATCCCGTAGAATGGCACTGCTGCCCCCAGCCCTTCGATGTGACAGGCCGAGGCGAAGGTCAGAGCCCCTCCCATGCAGAAGCCCAGCACTCCCACGTTGCCGTTGCTTCGGTCGTGGGTTCGGAGAAAATCGACTCCCCCTCCAATCTCCTTCACTGCCCGGAGTGTGTCCAGCTCGTTCATCAGCCGACTGGCTTCCTCTGGATCCTTTGTGCTCTTGCCGTGGTAGAGGTCTGGCGCAAGCACAAGAAAACCCTCGGCAGCCATCCGACGGATCAGCGACCGAATATGATCGTTCAGCCCCCACCACTCCTGGATCAGTACTAGGGCCGGAACCCGTCCCTCGCCCTCCGGTACCGCCAGCTCACCATCGACGCTACCACCGCCCCGAGCCAGAAAGCTTACATGTTGGATGGTCATCAGGTTCTCCTTCGCTAACGAATTACGGAAGATGCTGATCACATCGTTGAGGAGCTTAAGTGCCTCTGCCCTTGGACGCTGAAAAGCATTACGCCCCATGATCGAGCCGAAGGCTCCTCCCTTGGCCAATTCCCGCACGTCGTCCAGCACTGCTTCTGTGCTCTTCGATTCTCCTCCGGAGAAGATTACAATCCGCTTTCCGTTGAAGGTTGCCTGTACCACGTAGCGTACCCGATCTGCGAGGGTATCTAGCTTGACACCAGCCTTTTCCAGGGCCTTCTTGGACTCTTCTTGCTCAATGTGCGCGGTGGGGGGCTTGACCTTGATCACATGGGAGCCAAGCTGGGCGGCAATGTGAGCAGCGTAGGCGCACACGTCGACGGCGGTTTCACCGGCCTTGGAGAGCCCAGCGCCTCGGGGGTAGGCCCAGGTGACCACCACCAAGCCCTTGCGCTTCGCCTCCAGGGTAAGCTCGCGCAGATCCTCGTACATTCGGTTACGCAAAGAGGAGCCGGGGTAGATGGTGTAGCCGATGCCCACGCAGCCCAGCCGGAGCGCGTCCTCGACGCTGCCGGTGATAGCGGGGCAGGGGTCGACTTTGGCCAGGGTATCGCTGTTGTTGAGCTTGAGGATGAGAGGAATCTGGCCGGCGAATTTGGCTGCGCCTGCCTCTAGAGCTCCTAGCGGAGCCGCATAAGCGTTGCAGCCGGCGTCAATCGCAAGCTGGTAGTGGTAATCTGGGTCGTAGCCTTCCGGGTTGGGGCAGAAGGTGCGGGCGGGGCCATGCTCAAAGCCCTGGTCGACCGGCAGGATAACCAGCTTGCCGGTGCCTGCGAGCTGCCCCGAGTTCAGTAGCCGGTAGAGATTGGTCAATGTGCCGGGGTTCTCAGAGGAGTAGTACGAGAGGATCTGCTTGACGCGGTCAGTGACAGGCATGGCGGGCTCCTTGGATGCGCCTCCGCCGCGGAGGCTCTGGTAGCTGCCACCCCCGCAGCGCGGTTGTGAAGCTAGGCCAGCCCGTCCCGAGGATCAACGATGGAAGTCAACCTCCGGCATCGACAAACACCACCTCGACACGCTCGTTGCGAGCGCGGTCCTTCTTGCTAGAGGGGTCGATGATAGGGCGGGTTGCCCCGGCGAAGTGGACCTCAACCTTCTCCTTACGATGTCTGACCAGCAGCGCTTTCACGGCTTCAGCGCGGCGAATGGCGCGCTTCTGCACCTCGGGTCGAGGGGGCTCGGACTCGTGGAGCACCACCACTACCGGGAGCGATGGGTTGGCGGCGGCGACCCGTCCCAGCTCCTCCAGCCGCTCGGAGGCCTCCCGGGTCACTGCATCGCCGGAAAAGGCCCCCCTGAGGGTGACGACAACCCCCCGATCCTCCCGGGTGGGGGCAAAGCGGGCGCGACCCAGGGAGGCCAACAGCGCATCGCCGGAGGTGCCCACTAGGGAGGAAGCTGTACGGCGGGCCCGCGTGAGGGCGTCAAGGCAACGAGCACGGAGGCGCATGGCATCGTCGATGGGAGTGGCCTTCTTCTGATCCTCAAGGTCGGTGGCCAAGACGTTCAAGGAGGCTTCGATTTCTCGGAGCCCCTCGGTTTCCGGAGCTAGAAGTCGTGTCGATAGGCAGAGCAATCGAGCCTCGGTGTGAAGCGCCCGGGCTGCCTCCCGGCGGGCTACCTCTCGCTCGCTGCTTCGGGCCGGACCGGAGGCGACCACCGGCGCTGCCTCCCGCAGTACTTTGATGCGCAGCTCCAGCTCCTGGAGCTCGGCCATGACCTGTTGTTGTTCCTCCCGGAGCCTAGCCAGCTCCGCGACGGCCTCTCCGAGGGGGGGCTGGAGTTCGTCGAAGGCTCGTGTGCTGCGGGCTATCCGGGCTTGGGCGAAGGCCCGGGCGAAGGTGGCGATGGCTTGCTCGGCAAGGATCTGGGCCGAGGTCGGATCACCAGCGGTTTGGGCGGCATTTGCCTCTTTGCGGAGCCTCTCTGCCTCCGCATGGGTGAGTGGGGCGAGCTGAGCGGACTCTTGAGCTGCCGGGGAGCGGGCCTCGGCGGCGGCTAGGTCTAGCGTCACCGGGCGCGCCAGCGTGGTCGAGCAGCTAGTGAGCCCCAGCCCCATCAGCATGAGCAGCGTCCTCACCTTTTTGCCCCCTTCTTCCGGCCCTTGTTCCCCTTACTTCCCTGTTCCTTCGGGGGGGGCAATGGAGGCTTGCTGGCGGCCTCTTCCTGGGCCCGCTTCAGCTCCAGCTGGGCCCGGCTGCGGCGGGCAAGGTTCTCCTCTAGCAAGGCCCGCTCCCGCTCAATCTGCTCTTGGGTATCCAGGAGAGTTCGTTGCGCCGTCCGGGCCTTCTCCTCTGCCTCGATAGCGGTGAGGATATCTCGGGCGACCTCGGTCCAGAGCTGGGCGAGGCGCTCCAAGAGCTGACTGTGGCGGGCGTCGCCGGAGGCGCGGGTGCCCCGGGCTCGCTCCAGGGCTTCCTGGGCCTTGCGAACCTCGCTGGCGACCGCCGCCTTGGAATTCAACTCGGCCAGAACGCGCTCCACCTCGGCCACGTCCGGGGTCTGGGCCCGTACAGGAGCGGCGAGCAGCAAGGCAGCGAGGGCAAGAGGAAGCACAGGATGGGTGCGCATCACCTCGACGAGAGAGCACGATTGGGGCAGGTCGTCAAAGGGTTGGAAGAGAAACGGAGGTTGACTGGGGGCGCTCTGGAGGTTAAGAAAGAAAGGTCTGCTCTTTGTACTCTTGGTTGTTGGCCAGGTACCATAACCTCACGGGGGCGATCGGCTTCGACGGGGGTTACGGGGCTTGGGTTGCGCGTCGGGGGGCTTGCCCACCTCGTCAAAACGGGTAAGAACCACAACTGCCAACGACAACGTTGAAGCGGAAGAGATCTTCGCGGTTGCTGCCTTACAAAGCAGCCCGCGAGGCGACGTGAGCAAGTTGGTCGCGTCTTGACCACGTCGTAGTGATCGTGACTGGCGAGGTGCTTCGTGTCCCGAGTACCTCGTGAGAACAAGGGGCACTAGCCGGAGGCGAGCCCGCCTGCAGGCGCAAATCCGGTGACCTTCGTATGCAGGCTACGCGCGTAGACGCTCAAGTAACGTGCTTCCGGACCCGGGTTCGATTCCCGGCGCCTCCACCCTGAACGCAGTTTGAAAAGGCTGCTGTTTTCCAAGTCCTCTGAAAAAGTGGGTGAGAGCCTAGCTTACAGAGCAGGGCGAATCCCTTGCTAGACGTTGAGCAAGTCAACCGCAAGATCCACTCCTAGTGGGGTGCTGCTGGAGCTAGAGGGAGGCTCACCCCCTCTGCCCGATGAACTTCGCCAGTCCAAACTCGATGAGGTCAGCGAAGGATCATTTCGCATAACTTCCTAGGGGCTCCTCCTTCTCTGCATCCACCTCGTCGTTGAGACGGAGTTCTTCGGGCCACCAGGGCCACCAAGGAGGGCCTGTGACGCAACCTGCAAGAGACTCTTCCTCAGAGCAAGCAATTCGCAGGTGGAAGTGGTCGTCGTGAGGACTGCTATCGCTGGGCTGGTGGAGGATGTTCTCCGCCTGCCAGACGAGGGAGGCCGGTTCTCCAGAGGCAAAGGCATACTCCAAGAGCAGTCCCTTGAGGTGAGCTACCACAAAGATCCACTGAGGACGGGCCACCTCCGAGGTGAGTAGCGCACGGACCAGCCGCCAGTTCCGCGCCGTATCGAAGCGGACGAAAACGCCTCCCTCCGCCTCCGCCAGCCCGTCCGGGCCTACTCGGACAAATCCGGGTGCCTCTACCGGGACTCCGCTCGGTGTTGTGTAATAGAACAGCAAATCTGCGTCGCGACCGGTGCGGTGGGAGTGGTGTCCTGGGAGAGGGCCGCCTCCCTGTGCAGATATGTCCCCTACTAGCAGCGGGGGCTCCCCTTCTTGCCAAACCCGAGCGGCTGCCTCGGTCAACGTTCGTACGAGGGCCGGCGTCCCGTGGTAACGCTTGGACCAGGGGCGGAGCCGGCGGAATCCTGTCCCTCGCTCCGGGAGCTGTTCCGATAGGGTGAGCACCCCAAAGGCCGGCGACCCGATGGACCCACGGAACCCCGGCGTTAGGGGACTAGGGATGCTAGCACAGCCGCAGGCAAGGAGCCCCAAGGCCAGCAGCCACGTAGCTTTATTCATGAGATCTCCTGGGGGACGAGGGCTTGGAGCTTCCCTTCGATCAGCCCTACGGTTTCCTGGGTTTTGTAGGGAGGAACCAGCGCCAGCTTACCTCCTTCCTCCTGTAGATACCCCAGATCTTGAAAGATTCGCAGGGCGCTCTCCATCGTGGGACGTGCCAGGGCCTCCCGCCGGGAGATCTCTCCGGAGAGGTACATCCGTTCTCCCACTGCCATCGCCTTGCGCACCACCTCCCGACGGGGGAGAGGACCCCGTACCAACAACACCAGCGACCTCGCCGCTGCCCAGTAGCCTAGCAAGTAGGGTAGCAGCAGATCGGCCAATTCGCGCACCAGTCGCTCTGCGGGGAAACCATCCCGGCCCTCTCCGAAGATGACACGCACCCCGTGCACCTGCACCACACCCTCTTCCGCCAGACGTTCCAGCGTCTCATCAAAGAGGGCCGAGAAGCCCTTGTCGGCTCGAAACATGAACTCGTATTTGAACAAGCGCGAGAGTTGCTGGACCCGCTCCCCCAAATCCTCTCGGTTCACCCCATCTATTGTCGGAGAGAGCCCAAGCATGGCTGCTGCTACCAGCGCCTCTGCAATGAAGAAATGCAGGATACTGTTTTTCGACAGGCTGAGAGCCATCCTCCGATCATCTGGCACTGTGTAGATTGGATCTTCTCCGGGGATCACCACCCGCTCTTGACACAGCTCGGCTCGAACAAAGAGCCTCAACGCTTGCCGTAGCGCCTCTGGTTGGAGCTGCCCGTCCCCGCGTTGCAATCCTCCGCTAAAGCGTACATCACGGCGCTGCAGCGCTCCGTACAAGATCTGACTCTGGAGCAGGAGGTCTCCCCAGGGGATCCCCCGACGCCCCCCGGACAGGAGCACCATCGCTACCAGTGCTGCTGGTGTTACGCTGGTGACCCGGTTGATCTCCGCCATCACGAGGTGCGCTAGACGGGTGACAAGCGACTTCCTCTCCTCGTTGGTCAGAGCTCTGTCCTGAGGTAGCTTCATCTCCGCGCGTACCTGCTCTAGAGTGAAGGCTTTTCCGAACTGTACGTTGACGTTCCCGTAGAACCCCCGGAGTACTTGCGTGCCCCGGAGCAGGGATCCTGCATTCTCTTGGCGCTTCTCGCCGCCAGCCAGTTCCCGTAGGTACGAGCGCTCCTCCAGTAGCCGCTCGTACCCCAAGCTCACTGGAAAAAAGAAGACCTTGCGATGGGGCAGCGATAGGGCAGCCTCACAGACCATCCCGAGAAGACCGGTTTTTGGGGCTAGCAGCTTTCCGGTACGGGAGCGGCCCCCCTCCAAGAAAAACTCAATGGCATGGCCGTCGCGTACCAGGCGCCGCAGATAAGCATCAACGACGGCCGTGTAGAGCCGATCACCCTTGAAGGTTCGGCGGATGAAGAAGGCACCTCCCCGGCGGAACAGGGGGCCCAGAGGGAAGAAGGCCAGGTTGTCTCCGGCAGCGATCAGCGGAAGCTGGATGCGGGCGTCTGCCAGGGCATTGGATAGCAGCAGATAATCCATGTGGCTCTTGTGGCTGGGGAGTAGCACCACGGTGCCTTGCTTGGCCGCCTCCCGGACCCGTTCGATCCCTTCTTGGTCCACCTCGATATTGCCGAAGACCCGCTCGGCCATGGCTTCCAGGGCGGCCTTGATTGCCTGGTGTCCCTCGTGGGAGGGCGCCGCCTCCAGATCCCGGAGCATGCGGTATGCCTTGGCGGAGAGCAGTAGCCTTGCACCCTCATCGTCCCCCGCCAGCTCTCGGATTGTCGCTTGGAGCTTCGGGCTCCGGAGCACCTCTTCTCGTATGCGGTCTGCAGGCTTCTTCGCAGGTCCCAGGATGGCTCTCCGCTCTCGCTCCAGGCGGGTTAGCAGGGCATAGGTGAGTCGTCGGGTCAGTGCTTCCCGGTCTTCGTCAGGGCCTGCTTCTCGCAGGAATGCTTCCAGATCCAGCACCTCCCCGGAGCGGAAATCGACGCTCCGGAAGTTCAGAAGGAATTGGGTCACCATCCGGAGCGTCCCTGGGTACTCCCGTGGGCCTAGCAGCAAGTCGATGACGCCCGCGCCGCGAGAGTCTGGACGACGGCTCCAGATGAAGGTTTGGGGCACCAGAAGCACCGAGCTCCCTTTACGTTGTTGCAGATCGATGAGTGCCTTGAGGGCCTCGTCTCCCTCAGTCTTGCCTCGCATGCGGGCACTCCGTGAGGTTTCCCAAAGTGATGGAGGACGCTTGAGGAACAGCAGTGCGCTACCACCACCCGAGAGGGCACGCTCCAGCCTCTGTGCCACGGTTTCTCCTCGGGGGAGAAGCGAGGAGAACCAGCCCCGCCCCAGGGGCTCTAGCAGCCCCAAGTTGGTATCCTGGGCGAAGCGTATGGGCGGCAAGTGATGGCGGCGGACCAGGTGTTCCAGGGCAAGCACATCCACCAGTGACTCATTACGTAGCACGTAGACCACGGCACCCCGGGCTGCTGCCTCCCGCACGGAGCGTAGCCAAGCCTCATTGGCCTGGATATGCTCGAAGACCCGTCGGTCTAGGTACGCCAGCACCGCGTTTCGTTCTAGAGCCCCACTCATGCTTTGGGGCTTGGCCTATCCTCTTGAGGCGGTCAATCCCCAGCTATGTCGCGAGTTACGTAAGAGCGGATGTCATGCAAATACGTAAGAGCGAATGTCATGCAAATACGAGGGAGCGAAAGATTTCCAGCGTAAGAGGAGCATAGCTGGCGGAAGATTCGTCGTAAAAAAAGAGGGGATCTGAGATACGAGCTGGATCAGCTCCCTCCTCTCGGAGCATGGAGCGGACGAATTTGAATGTAGGGGTGATTTCCAACTCAGAAACTACGCGCAGGAAGCGCGGACGAGCAGCAGGGGGTAGATGCTCTTCCACCAGGCGAAAGATAGCTTTCCCATCGATGGAAGCCCCTTCCTGGAGTTTCAAAGCAGCCATGCCTGCGCGCCCCTCACGCCCTGGGATTTGCACCCCATAGACAACGCATAGAGCAATGGCCGGATCACTCATCAGGAGCTGAGCCACCTGCTCGGTAGAGACATTTTCGCCCTTCCACCGGAAGGTATCGCCGATCCGATCAACAAACCAGTAATCGCCGTCTTCATCGCATCGGAGGACATCGCCGCTGAGAAACCATGCATCTCCTGGCTCGAAGGCGTCGCGAGCGATCTTTCGCTCGGTTTCGGCAGCATCTAGGTAACCCTCGAAGCGAGACAGGGGGTGTTCGTTGGAGATCCGAGCGATGAGATAGCCAGGTTCCCCGGTAGGGACACGGGTGAAGTGACCTTCGTCGTCGCGGATGGGTACTCCTTGCTCTGCATCGTAGCGGACTAGGGCAATCTCCGGTGTCCCCGGGATGGTGCGCCCGATGGAACCCACCTTATCGCCTGTCAGGTTCACGAAAGCCAGGTTGGCCTCTGTGGCGCTGTAAAATTCAAGAATGCGCACGTCTCCGAAACGATTTTGGAAACGGCGCCAGACATCAGGCCGGAGGCCGTTGCCTGCCAATAGCCGCAGGGGATGCTTGTCTTCTCCGGGCTGCACTGGAGCATTGACCAGATAGCGACAGATCTCCCCTACGTAGAAAGCAACGGAAGCTCCATACTTACGGACATCCTCCCAAAAGGTCCAGGCAGAGAAACGGGGAGCAAGGGCTAGGCGGGCGCCCCCGGCCAGGGCGCCTCCGCAGGCCACGAGCAGTCCCGTGGCATGATGGAGGGGGAGGCAGCAGTACACGGTGTCACGCCAGGTTAGGCGGCAGCAAGCAGCGGTGCCGAGAGCTACCAAGATGGCTCGCTGGTTGGTGATCCGAGCTGCCTTGGGAAGTCCGGTGGTACCGGAGGTGAACATCAGCAGGGCCAAGTCCTTCCCGCGGCCCTGGTTGATGGGGAGTCCAGGGGGGGGGGCCTCGCCGGCTGTGGCGAGGTGAGCCTCCAGATCGACAGCACCTGTGGGCAGTGGAGACGTCCCTCGATCCAGCACGAGCAGCTTGCCCTCCGGGAGTACTCCGGCAACCCCAGAGGCATGCTCGCCATCGCAGATCAGCAGGTCGACGGCGGCTGCAGCGAGGGCCTGTTCCAGCGACCGACCACGAACTCCGGTGTTGAGCAGTGCGGCTACCGCACCCATCCGATTGAGAGCTACCACGGCGGTGAGGCACCAAGGGCTGTTGCCCATCAACACACCCACGTGGTCCCCAGGCTTCACCCCAGCACGGACCAGAGCGCAGAGTGTCTGATTCACCCGGGCCTCAGCCTCCCGGTAGGAGTAGGCCTTGCCGCGCCATAGGAAGAAGGTACGCTCGGGAATTGATGCTGCCTGCTCGCTCAGCATAGCGGCGAGGCTGATCCGACTGTCGCTTGCCATGCGCTTGATCTGCGCCAACCGGGGGAGCTGCCAACGGAGCGTGTCCACCACCTCCGATACTTCCAAGGACACATCACCCATACGGCGCCAAAGGAAGTCGACTGCTTCGGTGGCTAGGTCGTAGAGCCCTCGGACTCCACCTGCGGCAACGTCCTCCAGGGCCACCTGGATCGCCTCGTAGTCTTCGCCACCAGGTGGAGCGTCCGGGGGGGATGGCGACAACACCGAATCAAGGGCTCGGGGGCGCGGTCCGCTACCTGCTTTCCACTGGATCCACTCAGCCACCAAGGGCCACACTTGCCCCATGGCAACGGAGCCTACCACCAACCCGAAGTGGCCTGCCCGGATGGGTACCTCATGGATCTCGGCCTTGGGAGCCGCTTTGCGGATGGCCCGAACTGCATGAGGGAAGGCGATCTCGTCCCGAGTTCCGACGAAGAAAAGTATCGGGCAGGTGATGTCCGCCAGAGTGACGGAGCGCCCAGCAATGACGAATCCCCCGGAAGCCATCCGGTTATTGACGATCATATCCTCGACAAATTTGCGGAAGGCAGGGCCAGGCCACGCTACAAAACCCTCTCCGTTAAGGAAGCGGCGCTTGGGTTCGTTGGCTGCATCCCGGAGCGCCTGCTTGTCCGGGGCCATTCCAAGGAGTTGGATGAAGTGTTTGATCTCCTTGCGAGCGGACAGCAGCTTGAAGCCAGTGCTGGTCAGCGCTCCAGGCAGCCCTGGCAGATCGGAAATGGCTGCCGCCACAGGTGCCCTAGCTAGCATCACCAGTTTCTCCGTAACCTCACTGCGAAGGGGGATCGGCAGATTCTTCCAGATGTCTACTGGGCTCCCCATGGTGATCACCGAAACCAGCCCACGGGCCTGCCGGTAGGCAGCGCACTGATAGACGAACATCCCACCCTGAGAGTAACCTACCAGATGCACCTCCTGGCCCAGCTCGTTCCGTAGGTATTCAACGCACTGATCCACCGCCAGCACGTGGTCATCCAGGGTGCGGGCCAGGCCCCCCTCTTCCTGCTCGGGGATACCGAAATCCACCAACCATACGTCGAGCCCTTGGCTACCAAGCCAGCTCACAGCGCTCAGCTCCGGGGAAATGTCATAGATCTCTGATGAAACCATCAGCGGTGGTACCAACAGCAACGGCTGCTGTACTGTCCGCGTTGCTCCCTCCGGCGTTGGGTAGTGCCGGAGCCGGAAGTTCTTCTCCTCAAGGATCACCTCGAAGGGAGCCCGGTAGGGTGACCCCATCCGCCCTTCCCGGAGCACCTCGATGGTGTTCTTCGCACCTTTGCTTAGGCGCGCCAGCCCCTTTTGCAATCGACGAACCGGGCTCTTGTCTGCCATGCTCTCTCCGCCTTTTTCTTGTTACATCCCCATGGCACAGGCCACGACGTACGCTGTCCACACAGAAGCTTGCACCTATTTGCTCGATGATAATGGTCTTTGTTGCCGCATCCTTTCCCCGGGGGGCCTGGTCACCTCAGGGATGAGTGCTGCCATCGGCGCCCAGTTCGTCGCCTGCTTGGATTTGACCCTTCCCGGCGGTCTGGTTGCTGAACTACGGGTGGGTTCCGCGGCCCTCTTCGCCACCCAAGATGAGCGTGGCCGCTACATGTTGCTACGTACTTCGCCCATTCGCCACATCGAGGCCCGCCAGAGTTCCCAACCTCTGCTCCCCCCGCCGGTCGTTTCGGCCTCGTTGCCCCAAGCTTCTTCCCTCCCAGCCCCGCCCCGCGCCCGTCCCTCCCGCTCTTCCAAACCCTCTTCCAAGTCCGGCCGTGTCGTCCGGACTTCAGGAGGGGGAGGCGTACTTCCCCGACCTCCCTCCCCGGTAGTGCTCCGCGGAGGCGAAGGCACTGGGTTCTCCTTGTCGGAGGAAACTCTCTCTCTCGCCAAACCTCTCTACCGCCCCCCTCCGCCCCCTCTTCCGGATCGCCCTCGGGCTCCTCCGATCCCCCCTCCCCGTACGATCGCTCGCCCTCCCTCGCCTCCGCCGCCTCCCTCAACCACACCACCTTCCCCTGGGGGGCGCTCCCCGCCTCCTCCTCCCCACCCGCGAACCCCCGCGGTGTCCCCGCCGAGCTCCCGTCAAGGCCCGCCCGAGATCCCGCCGGTCCCCCCTAAAGCGCGGCGTACGGATCCCAACCGTAAGGGCAAGCGATAGGTCGACGTTGCAGAGGCGGGAGTGCAGAAGTTCAAGTTCCTTCTCGGATGAGGGTGGTTTGGGTGCGCGTCATCCTGGCGGTGTCTAGGCGGTTGCAGCCGATGACGCGACCCGCTCGCTGGTGGAAGTGCTCCAGGTTGGGGGTGATGATGATGAGGTCGACCCGGAGCTGATTGTTGTCGTGGTGGGCCCGGAGCGGCTCGCCGGCCAGGCTCCGGAGGACCACCAAGCATGTCCCCCGGGAGGCCGGGTCGAAGACTGTGCCAGTCGGGCCCTGAGGGCGTAGCTTTTCTTCCACGGCGAACCAGCTATTCCCCGGAGATTCGAGGAGTACAAAGCGCGGTTCGTTGACCCGATAATCCTGACCGGGAAACTGGGAAGCATCTACGATGCGAAACTCAAGGGTGTCGGCAAATTTCGTGGCCTGGTAAACCCGGCCTGTTTCGCTTCGCCAACGACCTTGGAGGGCATCAAGGCGGTGTCTCGGCGAAACAACGCGAGAGGCTGGAGGCAATGGGGTACTGGCCGTCAAGGAGGCAGCTGGCCGAGCTTGGGGCTGCTGGTTGGAACGCTCTAGCAGACCCGAGAACCCAAGGAGCCACACGACTCCGGTACTGAGCCCCAGCAGCCCTAGGCCACCGAGAAGCCATGGCCAGCGGGGGCGCGAGGGCAGAAGCATGCCATGCTGAGCGGTGATCGCGGTAGAGGGCGCCTCGTCCTGGGTGGGGGCACGCTGGGAGGGCTCGGGCGTTGAGGGCCGGGGAAGAGGCGCCGGAAACGAGGTATGAGAGGGCTGAGGAGCGCGAGGAGGGGAGAGTGGCCCCTGGGGGGGCGTGGTAGCCTGGGGCATTGCCGGAATGACAGTGGGGAGCCTCCCGACGGCGCGTGGCTCGGGGGCGAGGTGCTCTAGGGTGGCGAGGAGCTCCTCGCAGGAGGAGAAGCGCTGCTCCCGGTCCTTGGCGCAAGCCCGGGACAGCACTGCATCGACCCAAGGAGGGATGTCCGAGCGTGCTGTGCAGGCCGAGGGCAGCGGTGCCTCAACGTGCATCTTCATCAGCTCGTAGTCGCTGGCAGCATCAAAGGGGACACTGCCCACCAACATCTCATAGAAAAGGATTCCGAGCGCGTAGATATCCACCCGCTTGTCGAGGTCGCGGCGCCCGGTAACCTGCTCTGGCGCCATGTACCACAGTGAGCCGATGATACCTCGGGTCTTTCCTTTGCCGGCCTTGGCATCGTCCTCTGTCTTAGCGATGCCGAAATCCGTGACCTTCACCATACCATCCTTGGCACGAATGAGCACGTTCCCAGGTTTGATATCCCGGTGGACAACTCCCTCCCGATGTGCTGCACCAACCCCCATAATCACCTGGCGGAAAATCCCTAGCGCCTCGGGAAATGGCAGCGGCTGCCTTGCTTGGACGTGGCGCTCGATCAGACGGTCGAGGCTCTGCCCCTCAATGTACTGCATGACCAAGTACAGCTCGATCCCATTCTCAATGACGATGGCGTTGAGGCGGACGACATTCGGATGATCGATCTGCGCCAGCACACGCCCCTCTGCCATGATGCGCTCGCGCGAATCCGGGTCGTGGGCCAGCTCTCCCCGGATCGCCTTGACGACTACATGCATGCTGGTGTTCTGATCCAGGGCTAGATACACGATTCCCATCCCGCCTTCGCCGAGCACTGACTCAATCCGATACTTGTTGTCCACCACATCACCAGGCCGCAGGTTCCGCGGTGGCAGGGGAGCCGCGGGTAGGTTTCCCAGCAGTGCCGGAGGAGGTGGATCATCCCCGGGCAAGGTCCCCCCGGCACCAGGGCGCGGCAGCAAGGCTCCGCATCGGAGGCAGTAGGCTGCGGCTTCGTGGTTGGGGGTTGAGCAGGCCGGACAGACGAGCATCCTGGTAGGGAAGGGCACCATTTCGGGGCGCGCCGTGTCAAAGTGTTCTACTGTGCAGACCCCTCCTCGTCGTCCCGCCAATCACTTGCTGCTGATCTGTACCAACCGCCGTCCCCTAGACAACCCTCTAGGACCAGGCTGTGCTTCCCGTGGCGACGAGCTCCATGCGGTGCTCCAGCGCATGGTCCTTCAGCATGGCCTCTCCTCGCAAGTCTGGCTCGCGCGTACCTCCTGCCTTGGCCTCTGCCCCCGGAGCGGTGCTGCCGTAGCCCTTGCTGCGGGAGGTACCCTACTCACCGAGGTTACCCCCTCGGATGCCCTCTCCCTCCTGGAGCGCCTACCCTCTCTCTGACGACCATGACACCCTGCCTCGACTGCCGTACGTCGTCGAGTAGAGCCCGTACATCGCTTACGACCATGACACCCTGCCTCGACCCTCCC
>JANWXX010000720.1 GCA_025057345.1 Polyangiaceae bacterium
GCCTTCTTCCAGCGATTCCAGCCCAATCAGCCCCTCATCACGACCGCCGCTGTGCAAGACGCCCTCAGCGGGCAGACGCTGCACCCCAAACTGCGCGGGCTTGCGGACGCACTGGCAAGCGAGCTGCGCTTTTTCCACTGGCGACTGGAGTTCCCCGAAGTGTTCCAGCACGGCGGCTTCGATGTGGTGCTGGGCAACCCGCCGTGGGAGCGCGTGAAACTGCAGCAGCAGGAGTTTTTCAGCACGCGCGCCCCCGAAATCGCCAACGCGCCCAACAAAGCCGCGCGCGAACGCCTCATCAAGCAACTGCCCAAAACCAACCCCGCCCTTTGGCAAGAGTACCAGCACGCCCTGCATATCGCCGAAGCCACCAGCAAGTTCCTGCGCCATAGCGAGCGGTTCCCCCTCACTGGGCGCGGCGACATCAACACCTACTCGGTATTCGCAGAACTGTTCTCAAGCCTGCCTCACTCCGAAGGGCGCGCAGGCGTGGTCGTGCC
>JANWXX010000072.1 GCA_025057345.1 Polyangiaceae bacterium
GGACACGGGTCAGAAGCTGGACGCGAACCGAGCAGCATATCGAGGTGGAAGCACCAGACGGGACTCAGGTTTCCCTGAATCATCTGATCCTCCATACACCCATGCTAGGTGTCCTGGAAGGCACTTCGAAGGTGGCCCGGTTGCTCAAGCTCAACAACGACGAGGATTATACCGACGACGACTTCGACGACGAGGACGAACACGATTTGGAAAGCGAGGAGGACGACGAGGGTGAGGACGAGGAGGATGAGGACGACGAGGATGAAGATGATCTCGCAGAGAGGCAGCTTCCCTCTGCACCCCAGACAGAGATTTCCTCCACCCTCTCCACAAACTGGAAACCCCTCTTCACCACCATTCGGGTCGGTTCGACCACGGTTACGGTGCCAGACATCGGAGCGATTCACGGCCAACTTTGCGAGCTCATGGCCCGTACCGAGGTTCACCAGAAGATGGCTCAGGAGGCACTCCGCATCCTCGAACCCCTGGCCCAGCGGGCCATGGCATTGAACTATGAATCGAATCCTGACAAGGCTGCCCTGGCCGCCCTCCGGGAGGAGGCTCGCGCGCTGGCAACCGAACCGCTACGCCGAGCCATCCAGGCCCGGGAGGCAGCAATTGCAGAGCTAGCACATGGCCAGCAGATCTCCCAGCGAGCAACAGGGGCAGCGCGGGTGAAGGAAAAGCTGGATGCACTCACCGCTGCGGCCATAGCCGCCCGTGATGCCTCCCTGGAAGCTGAGCGCCTCCTGCAAGCACTGGAGGATACTGCTCGCTCACAGCTCGGCGATGATCAGCGTATCTAGGGTACCTTCGTCGACGATACCTGTACGCACAGCACGGACTTTCCCATCCTTGCTAACGAGGACTAGGGTCGGCAGCGAGGTCACGTCGTAAGTGTCAGCCACATCGTGGCTGGCATCAAAGAGGATCGGGTAGGTCAACCCTTTCTTCGCAGCAAAGAGGGGGGCCAATCCGGGTCGGTCGCCGGTGTTGATTCCCAAGACAATCAGCCCCCGCTCCCGGTAGCGTTCAGCCACCCGGTTGAGGATAGGTGCCTGAGCCTGGCAGGGCCCGCACCAAGTTGCCCAAAAGTCAAGGAGCACTGGTTTCCCCTGGAACTCCGACAGGCGTATCTTGCTGTTAGGTGGTCCGTTGTAGACAACCTCAAGGCCAAAGTCAGGGGCCATCTGGCCCACGAGGTGGTGCTTCCCCAGCCCCATGCCAAGTCTGGGGAACCAGGCGACCGCCAGGAGCAATCCGAGGAGGATCAGGGCTACCGCAAGGGGGTTTCCAGGATCACGGGCGGTGCGGGAGGAGGACATGGGAAGACCGATCAGGAAAGGGCGGAGGAGGGTGGACTCTGGCTCCCGCTGTGGGAAAGCGCAACTAGGCTGGCGGGAGTCCCTGCCCGGGGCAAGCGGATCCGCAGCCGGGCGCCCCCTAGGGAGCTAGCGGAGGCTTCTATGGTCCCACCGTGCTCCACGATGATCTTCTTCACGATGGCCAACCCTAGCCCGTTCCCATCCGTTTTGGTGGTGAAGTAGGGTTCAAAGATCCGCTCCCGTAGTTCAGGTGGAATACCTGGTCCGCTGTCCTCTACGTCGAGGGAAACCCATTCGGACTCCCCCCGTACTTCTACCCGAATTTGCCCCTTCCCCTGCTCTCCTCGCTGGATCGCCTGCGCGGCATTGGCCAACAGGTTGTTCAGCACCCGATGGAGCAACATGGGATCGAAAGCGACTTGTATAGGACCTTCCGGGAGGTACCAGGAGAGGGAGACACCCTGAAGCTGAGAGGCTACCTCCTCCGAGTCCTCAGTGAAGGCCATTTTTTCCTTCTGCTCCCGAAGGAAGATAATCAAATCATCTTCGTGGAGCTCGGCGCGAGGGAGGCGAGCAAAATTGCTGAACTCAGACACAAGACGGCGTAGGGTGCCAACTTCCTCCTCGACAATTTCACGGGTGGTATCCAAGAGTTTACGGTAGGGCTTACTGTCACCGTCATAACGGCGGTGGCACTCCTGAACAGCCAGCTGAATGGGGGTTAGCGGGTTCTTGATCTCGTGGGCGAGGCGGCGGGCCATCTCCTGCCAGGTACCCATGCGGCCGAGGAATTCAATGCGAGCGCGGCTTTCGTGGAGCTCGCCGAGCATGCGATTGAACGAGAGGGCAAGGAAGGTGAGCTCGTCCTTGCCCTCAACGGGGACACGGAGGGAAAGGTCGCCCCCCCCAATATCCTGAATGGCCTGAACTAGCGTGTTGATGCGGCGGGTAACCTGGCGGGCGAGAAAAGCACCAAGGAGGACCGCAATGGGGATGGTGATCCCTACAAGCGCGGCATAGGCTCTGAGATACCAACGCTCGACGGTACGCTGCTCGCGGCCAAGCAGTTGGTATTCGCGGAGAAATTCGGAAGCACGGGTGATGTTATCGAGCATGGCGCGGGGCGCGGCAAAAGTGACCTTGAGGATGGGGGCACGGTCACGGGTATCCAGGGGACGGATCACCTCAAGTTTACGCTCGGTCACCTCGTCAATGGGCCAGCCGCGATCCCGGTAGCCAATCGGGATGAGCTCAGGTTCCCCGTTGGAAGACTCTCTTTGCTCCAGAGAATCTCCAGGGTCGAGGGGTTGCTTGCCTTGGCTCTCTTGACCGGGTACCTCCTGATCTTCGGGAGGGGCGAGAATGGTGATGCTGACAATATCGGGGTATAGTCGGAAGACGGAGGCAAGCTCTTGCTCAATGCTAGGACCATCGCGCAGGATAGCTGCAGCTCGAAGGGGTTCCTGAGCAGCAATGGCGTCAGCCTTAGCACGCAACCCGGCTTTCATGGTCTGAGCGAGCTCGCTGTACACGGAGAGGGAGCGTTCCAGCTCACCAACTACCTCCGGGTTGTAGAACAAGAAGAGGGTGGCATTGGTGAGGTAGCGTGCAACCACGATGGAGGTCACCAGGGGAATGGTGGCCACCAGAACAAAGAGGAGTGCTAGGCGGCGCTCGGTGCGGCCTGGGAAGCGCATAGCACGATGTTAACCCAGTCGTGAGGAGGCGGGGTGAGAGGTATCAGAACTGGGTACAGCTGGCCAGCACGCCGATGTCCTTGTTCTCTTCGCAGACCAGCACCTTGGCCGGAAAGGCAGCATCACCCTTCTTGCCGGTGGCAAAGGCACTCATAGTACGCCCCTTGGTGGAGAAGTCGAAGGTAGCGGTAAACAAGGCCTTGGACGACCCAGTCTCAGCAGCGCCAACAGGAATGGAGGCATTGTAGTCCTTAGGCAAATCGATGTACCCCTCGGGAAGAATAGGAAAGCCCTGGTCCGTGGTTCCCGGCGGCGAGGTTTCTCCAAAGCCGATAGCTGTGAAGATGGGAGGCGGAATCAGCACGCCTTCCACCTCATCCACTAGCCCAACGTCAAGGGGGCCCTCACCAGCGTAGGCGTGGATGAAGCGAAGACGGTTGCCCTCCGTGGGCCCTACGTTGGGGAAGGGTGCCAGCTTGCCTTCTAGCAGCAACAGCGAGGTATCTGACTTGTCCTCCACGCAAAGGGGCCCTTCCAGGAGTGCGTCGGCAGAGCAATCAGCGGCTGCAGCATCAATCACCTTGACCACCCATGCGCCTCCGTCTACCTCAAACCCCCGGGAGGACTCGGCGAAGGAGAGACCATCGTGCTGGGCGTCACCTAGCTCCCTCACCAGACGCTTAGCGTTGCTGAAGTCGGCAGCAGTGGCAGCGCGGGCACACACCTCTAGCTTGCCTGTCTTCGGTAGCAGATTCACCACGCGAATTTTCCCCTTGCCAGCCCCTTTGCACTCCCCGATGCTACCTGCAGAACCGGCTGTGCCGCCAGTCTCTGCTCCGCCAGCCCCTACTCCACCAGTGCCAGCGGTTCCCCCTGATCCACCGAAGCCCAGGAACGGAGCACCTCCTGCCCCGATAGGCCCAACTCCAGGGAGCGCTGCCTCGTTCTCGGCAATCGAATCGTCACAGGCCGAGGAGGCCAGAAGCGCTGCACCACAGGCCAGGAATATGAGGAAGAAAAGGGAGGATTTCATGGTCGGACCACCGCTGTATTTCATGATGCCCAAACCCCTCACGAACGACCAGACAGAATCACCTCCTTCTTGCGTACATACGTGTACGATGGCAACCGCCCATGGCCCCTGCTCTGCGCTACCTCGACTCAGCATCCATGCTCTCTCTCTCGTCCGGCTGGCTTGGTCCCCGGCGGGTGCTCCTTGAGCAATCCGCCGAGCTGACAGCACTGCTCCCCCGATTGGAGGAAGCTCACCAGGCGCTCCTGCTAGCGCAAAAAACCACACCAAACATGAGTAGGGAGGAATCCGCTCACCTTGCCTCCCAAGCCCAATCCCTCGACGATCAGCATGATCACGCAGTCCGGGCCCTTTACTTTGCCGTCTCGGCAGCACTCTCCTTCCGCCTGGCTAGCGAAGCCCCGGACGCCGAGGAGGTCGCCCGTCTTGAGGCGCTTCGAGACATGATCCTTCCTGACGGTCTGGCCATCACCCAAGCTCCCTACGAGGTCGAGGCCGCTACCGCCGCCCGTGCGCGGGAGGCCGTTGCCTCCGATCCAGAAGCACAAAAACTGCTCCGCGAGATCAAGCTCTTCCCGCGCGTAACCGGTCTTGATCTGCTCTCACGGTGGGCTGACCTGGGGGCAAAACTAGGCTCCGTGGAGTTCCAGCGGGCGGTGGGGCCGATTAACCCAGGGGAGGTGAATCCCGTGCGAGCCCGCAATGCATGGCTCAGTGTCGTTGCCTCCATGCTTTCGGTGCTGCCGGTGGTTCGCTCCGAGGAAGCGCGCAGGGCTGTGCTCGATCCGCTCAACGAAGCCTGTACCAAGGCTGCCAAGCGCCAGGTAAAGGCCGCCAAGGGCGATGCTCAGCGAGGCCCGTAGCTGGGGACTTGGGGCCAGTCGCCGCCCACTGGTGGGGTGCCCCCTGGAGCAGCGCCGCCCCGCCCTGCTCCGGTGCTACCCCCACCGCGTCCGGTGGTTGTACCCGAGGGGCTGATCACGGGGGGAAGGTCGAGTCCTGGCACTCCGTAGGGAGTCACCAGGACCGAGGTATTCTGCTGCACGTTGTTGTTGACGATCACCGTAGGGCCTAGTTGCCCGGGGGGGGCCGCTGGCAAGGCGCCACCGCGATCGTAAATAGGTTCTACTTGACCTAGGGTCTTGGTGTGACGTAGGCGAGGAGCGGGAGGCGGCAGCTCTTCGCTCGGGGTAGGGGCAGGGATGTCGAACTCCCTGGAGGCAGAGGGGAATGAGGGAGCATCGTCGCTGGTGTGGACACAGCCCACCAGCCAGAGAGCCCAGAAAACCCGGAGCGCGCTCATGGCAAGGAGCATAGCACCCCCTCGGCGTCGGAAGGGGCACGGGGACGATGCTATTTCTTCTTCTTGTCGTCCTTAGCGGGGGCGGGGGCCTCGGGCTTCTTGAGGTTGATTTTGATAGTCTCGTTAATGGGAGAGCCCTCCCAGGGGGGGAAGCTTTCGACGCTATAGGCCTTTTGAACACACTTACCAATGGGTTTGTCCGCAAGTTCCGAGGGGAGGCGAACATCGGCAACCTTGCCCTTCTCGCTAAGCACGAGGGTCAAGGAGAACTCGCCGAAGGGACCTTCCTCGTGGATCTGAGGACAATTGTTTGCCTGGCGCGTGGCACGATGGATCACGTCTCGAGTAAGCTTCTCGTCGGGCTTGGTAGGCTTGCGCTCGTTAGGCTTATCCTCGATCTTGGTGGGGTCGACAGTCGGCTTGGGAGGAGGCGCGTTGGCCAGTGGATCCTCAGCAGGTTTCTGCGGAGGGATCTCAGTACCGAAGCATCCCGTGAGGAGGATCGCAGAGAGCAGAAGCAAGGATCGCATGGCAATCACAGGTCATTGATGTTGTAGTTCTTGATCTTGTAGAGCAGCGCCCGGTGGCTAATCTCTAGCACCTCGGCGGCGCGGGTGCGGTTCCCCTTGGTACGCTGCAAGGCCTTGCGTATCAAGGCTTCCTCTATGATGCGGTTGGCTTTCTTGATGGAGAGATCCCCGCTGGCAAGTTGGGTTTGGATGGGATCTTGGGCCTCCCGGATGCGTTGCGGCAGGTCTGCAGCAGTGATCTGGCCCCCTTCGCAGAGAACCATCGCCCGCTCAATGGTGTTCTCCAGTTCGCGGACGTTCCCTGGCCAGGCATATTCGGTCAACAGCCGTCGGGCCTCGCTGTCAACACCCTGGATGTTGGTCCCCAAGCGAGCATTATTCCGCTGGAGGAAATGATCGATGAGCAGTCCGATGTCCTCGCGCCGCTCTCGGAGGGGAGGAATATGGATATGGAGGACATTGAGGCGATAGTAGAGATCTTCTCGGAATCGGCCTGCCTTTACTTCCGCAGCTAGATCTCGGTTGGTGGCGGCGATGACGCGGGTATTCACCTTGATGTCCCGAGTGTCCCCCAGACGACGTAGGGTTTCCTCCTGGAGAACCCGGAGCAGTTTTACTTGGAGGGGGAGAGGCATCTCCCCGATCTCATCCAGAAATACAGTACCGTTGCTGGCTTCCTCAAAGAGACCCCGCTTGTCGCTAGAGGCGTCGGTGAAGGCGCCGCGCTTGTGGCCGAACAGCTCACTTTCCAGAAGCGTTTCCGGGATGGCACCGCAGTTGATTGCTACGAAGGGCTGAGCTTTGCGGGAGCTACGCTGGTGGAGGGCGCGGGCGACCAGCTCCTTGCCAACGCCGCTTTGGCCAGTGATCAGTACCGTAGTCTTGTAGTCTGCTATTTTGGCGATGGTGCGGAAGATTTCTCGCATAGCATCGCTCCGAGCCAGGATCGACTCAAACTGATGCTCTCGCTGAATCTCCTCCCGAAGCGCTCGGTTCTCCCGCCGAAGGTTCTCCCGCTCTTCAGCCTTACGGAGGGTTAGCAGCACTTCATCTGGCTTGAAGGGCTTGGGAATGTAGTCATAAGCCCCAGCTTTTATGGCCTCCAAAGCCAGGTCGATGCTCCCGTAGGCGCTCATCACCAACAACGTGGCAGGGCTACCGAGCTGGCGAAGCTCTGCTACCAGATCCATACCGCTCTTCCCCGGCATACGAACGTCGGTGAGAACAACATCAGGTGCAAACGCATGGAAGCGCTCCAGCGCCTCCTCGGCGTTTGTAGCGACCTCTACCTCATAGCTATTGCGCCGGAGCAGGGTCCGGAGCACCAGCCGGATGTTCTCTTCATCATCAACGATCAGAATGCGCTTCACGGTAACTTGGGTCCGAACTGTTCCCCACAAGCATCGAAGGAAGCCTCGTCACAGGGGCCGGCGTTGCCCTGGAACTTCAAAGTGTACTTGCTGCATGATTTGGTCGCAGCGGTAGGATTCCGCGAGACTTTGATCAGGTACACTGCACCCATATTCTGGCACTGGGGTACGTTAGGTTGATCGGGGGCGCAGGTCTTGAGGCCCTTGAACACACCGCCGACATCCTTCTGGAAGTTGACACAGACATCGTAGCTGGTGAGGAGAGGAGCAACGCCCTCCTGAGTGCAGTCAGCACCCCGGAGCACCTGGAAAACAAACTCATTCCCTGGGTTGACTTCGAAGGCAATGCGGGCGTGGTAAGTGTTGGTATTCACCTCCGGATTGTCCTTAATGGAGATCTTGTACCAATCCACATCCTCATCCGAAGAGAGCGTGCCGGAGATGCTCACTGCATCCTTACTGCCCACGTCGGCGATCTCGGTAACGTTTAGCGCCGTGGTGCAGGTAGAGCCCTTGTCCGGCTCACCAGCGTCCAACATGCAAGGACACCCTTCGGACTCGGGCAGCGTGAGCGGGTAGCGAACGAAGCCCAGTTGGCACTGGAGGGTACATGTACCCCCGCTGCATTGGCAGGTAGCATTGAGGGGGTTGTCGGTCTTCCCATCGCAGTCGTTGTCTTTGCCGTCGCAAACCTCGGGGGCCGGATCCGGCGCAGAGCACCCCTCGTAGGCCCCGATGCTCCCATTGCAAATCTCGAAGCCACCACACACTTTGTCTCCTACCTTCTTCACACAGGCTCGCTGGGTCTTGTCCCGGTTAGGGGCGCAGGGGCACTCAGTACCGGTAAGGAGGGTGCAGACTTTGATCCCCTGGAGCGCCCCTGGTGGCGGCTTGCACTCATAGCCCGCAGGGCAGGAGCTATCCACCGAGCAATCCTGTGCACAGTAGGTCTGCCCTGTACCGCTTGCCAAGCAGCGGTCACCCTTGTTGAGGCAGTCGGTGTCTTTGGAGCAAACGCTGCAAGGGCTATCCCTGTCTGGCACGCATAGGGGCCCTAGCGGGTCAATATTGACGCAGTGGGCCCCTGTCGGGCACGGCGTATTCTCAGAGCAGGCCTGAGAGCAGATTTGCAGGAGTGACTTCGAGTTACCCACCTGCACACAAATCTTCGAGTTGCAGTCGTCCGGGCCAGTACACTCAGTACCGAACTCTCCAGCAACCGGATTCCCTCCCTGTCCTGCATCACCTCCAGTTCCTGGGAAGCTGCCCCCGGAACCTCCTATGCTCCCCCCGCTGCCCGCGCTTGCTCCGGTACCAGGAAAACTCCCTCCGGTGCCAGGCAAGCTCCCTCCACTTCCTGAGGACGAGCCCCCGCTGCCTGCCTTGGTCCCGCCGCTGCCCCCGTCCGTGCCTCCCTCCCCTCCCTCCTCTTCCCCCGTAGGATCTCCTCCTTCGTTCTCGCTACCTCCTGTGCAGGAGGCAAGCCAAGCGGTAGTCAACATGCCTAGGGCAAGGTAGCGGACAAGCTTGTGCAACAACATATCGCCAGGATACCGTCAGGTATCCTCCCCGCGCTAGCGTGGGGCAACACGACGGGCACCATGACCGTCGTGCTCTGGCTCGATCCTCCCCGCGCTAGCGTGGGGCAACACTGCAGCACGGCGCGGGCAGAGGCGGGTCGTCATCCCCCCCGCACTAGCGTGGGGCAACATCCTCCTTGCCGTTGTCCTTGCGTCGCCGCGCCAGGGAGGCCATGAGCGTTGCCGGAACACCAAGGTAACGTCCGTGAGCGAAGAGAACCCCCCCCCCTCGCCTACCCCGTTGGTGCCCGCACCTCGGCCCGCTGCAGTGCGCTACGAAACCTGCCCTCATTGCGGCAATTCCACTCTCCTCGAACCCTCCCCAGCCTTTGGATTTCGTTGCGGAGTCTGCGGCAAGGCCCGGGTTCCAATCAATCTCCCTGGCTTCGAGCGCTCCAACGCCGAGATCCCAGCCTTGGCCCGTGCCTCCGCTTGTCATACCGCTGCCCTTGCCTGGACCACCGGCTCCGTGGTCCTCGGAGCGTTCTCCCTTGTAGGTCTCGGTTCCCTCGCTCTTGTCCTGACTGTTCTCAACCCGGGCCTTATCCCAGTCCTCTTCGGTCTGCTGATCACCCTAATTCCCGCGGGCTTGGCTGTTCACGGTTTCCGCCGCGCTGCTCGGCTCCGTGCTCAGGTGGCCCCTGCCCTTGAGGAGGGCTGGCTTCGCGTCGTTCGCGAAATCTCCGATGCACAAGGCTCCATCAGCGACGTGCGCCTTGCTGAGATCCTTCAGATAGACCGGGAGCGTGCTGCCCAGCTCCTTGCCCAGCTCGCCGCCACCTCTGAGGTCCGTCATCGCCTCGACGAGGCCCCCTTGACCTTCGAGTCCCCCAGACTCCGGGTTGAGTCCCCTGCGAACGAGGCGCCCCGTGACACCGAGAACCGCATGGATAAGGATGCCGAGGAGGAACACGACTTGGAGGCCATCGAGGCTGCCAAGGAGAAATCCTCCCGGGAGTTTCAGGCGTGAGGAGGTATCGCCCCTCCTCGGGACCGAATGGGAGCCATCCACCAAGGCCTTACCGCCCACGTTCTACCTCTCTGCCTACCACCGGAGAGTTCCTCCGAACTTCGGGAGTAGGGCACCGCAGAGCTCTCTCGAACCTAGGCGGCCCCACCGAGCGCTCCGGTGACTCAGCTCTCACGGAACTTATTGCGGCTGCCTTCGAGCAGGCCGTTGACCCAGAGGCCGGGCGCCTCCATGTCCATGGCTTCCATAGCTACCCTGCCCGCCTCCATCCGGAACTTGCCCGCAGGCTCCTCGATGCTCTCTGTCCCCCCACCGGTGTCGTTCTCGATCCCTTCTGCGGCAGCGGCACGGTATTGGTGGAGGCCAGGCTCTCCGGTCGAAAGGCACTTGGTGTTGATCTGAATCCTCTGGCAGTTCGGATCGCTAACCTCAAGGCCCAAGGGCGCAGCAAAGAGCACCTGGCAGCACTCTTCGCCCGTGCCCAAGAGATCGCTGCTGAGGCAGACGCCCGGCGTAAGGCGAAGGTAGGTCCGAGCCGCCGCTATGGCCCCGAGGATCTGGAGACATTCCCGAGGCATGTACTCCTAGAGCTGGATGGGCTTCGAGTGGGGATCGAGCAAACTGACGAGGCATTGCGCCTTGACCTAGAGCTAGTGCTCAGCTCCCTGCTTACTAAGCTGAGCTTGAAGGCAGGAGACAGCGCAAGCTACCGGGTGGAAAAGCGAATCGCAGCGGGCTACCCAGCACGGTTGTTCGTGGCCCGAACTGAGGAGCTTGTACGGCAGATCGTGGCATTTCGAGCGGTGCTACCTCCCGGAGCTCCAGAGGCACAAGCTCTAGAGGGAGACGCCCGGACACTGCCACGCCTCGGATCCTTCCACCTAGTACTCACGTCCCCCCCCTACCCAGGGAACTACGACTACCTCCAGCATCACGAACTGAGGTTGCGGTGGTTGGGGCTCGATCCCCGGGCATTCGCTGCAGGAGAGGTGGGAGCCCGAAGGCACTTGGAAGCGAGTGGCGAAGCAAGAGCGCGCTGGCAGGGAGAGCTCAAGTCCATCCTGGAAGGGCTAAAGAAGCAGCTCGCACCAGGCGGCAAGGCGGTTTTCGTGCTTGCGGACAGCGTGGCAGGCCGTGAGGCCCTCTATAACGATGATTTGCTGCGGGAGGCAGCTGGAGAGGTGGGCTTCCGGGTGTTGGCACAGGTTTCCCAGCTACGCCCTCACTTCCACGGCCCCACAACCAGGGCTTTTGAACAACGTCCCCGCCGCGAACATATCCTTTGCTTGGAGGTCGACCCCACCCGGACCGAGGAGCGCCGTGCCCCACCTGTGCATCGAGAAGGTACCAAATACCGTCGTCGAGGCTGACGAGCCGAAAGGAGGGCGGCTTCTGGATACGTGCGACGACCACGGAGCGCCCATCCCCTTTTCTTGCCGTTCGGGGAGCTGCGGCACCTGTCGCGTCGAGATCATTGAGGGAGAAGCTCTCCTGGACCCTCCCGAAGAAGAGGAGCGTCAGATCCTAGAAATGTTTGGGGATCCTCCCGGACGGAGGCTGGCCTGCCTAATTCAGGTTCGGGAGGGGCCCGGGCGAGTACGGTTGCGGGTGGTCGACGAGGAATGATTGTGGTACCCCTGCCCCCCCTTCTGCGGGGGGCTAGGCTCTCCACCGCGCATTCCTTCGGGCGATCCCATGGATACCTCCGACATTCGCAAGAACCTCAAGATTATGCTCGATGGTGCTCCCTACACCATCATCGACTTCCAGTTCGTCAAGCCCGGCAAGGGACAGGCCTTCACCCGCGTCAAGGTCCGTAACTTGATCACCGGCGCTGTGCTGGAACGCACCTTCAAGTCCGGCGAGAAGCTCGACCCTGCTGACGTAGAGGACCGCCAGCTCCAGTACATCTACTCCGAGGCCGATACCTATGTCTTCATGGACCCCCAATCCGGCGAACAACTCTATGTCAACCATGACAAGCTGGGTGACGAGAAAATGTTCCTCTACGAAGGCCTCGAAGTTGATGTTACCCTCTGGAACGGTCAGCCTGTCGCTGTCACCCTCCCAGCCCACGTCGTCCTTCAGATCGAGCACAGCGAGCCTGGTGTCAAAGGTGACACCGCTAGCAACGTTACCAAGCCTGCCACTCTCACCACCGGTGCCGTCATTCAGGTTCCTCTCTTCATCAAAGAGAAAGAATGGGTCAAGGTGGATACCCGCACTGGTGAGTACCTTGAGCGGGTCAACCGCTGAAGGATCCCTGGGCTGTCACCAAGCTTGTGGCCACAGTTCCTCACCCATTAAGGTTGTCTCATGTGGCCGCTTCTCCGTCGCGGGGTTCTCGCCCTCAGCGTCGCGCTTATGCTCGTTCCTGAGCGCCCTGCTTTCGGGGGTTCTTTTGATGCTGCAGGTGTCTACCAGCCCGACCCTGAGGCCCTTGTTCTTGATGATTTCGAGTCCTACCCCGTGGATGAACACGGCACGGCGGGCGAGGAAGGGACAGGTTCTAGCGAAGGCGAGCCGAACTATCCTTACCAACTCGTCGAGGATGCTACCGCACTGACCGGAACGCGGGTGTTCAAGCTTGACCCGTGGCAGTCAGCAGCCGTGAGCTTCTCACTGCCCAACGAGGATGGGAGCTACATTGCCCGAGTGTGGGTCAAGGGGGAAGCAATGGTAACTGTTAAGGTGGAATACAATGAAGGAGGGACGCCAGGTTTGACCCAACTCCTGCCCACCGGCAGAGTGACTAGCGATAACTGGTTTGAGCTGGAGAGCTCTCCCTTCTCGGTAACTGCAGCAGGAAACTCTAGGGTGAGGCTTGGCTTCTTCTCACCTACCGGTGTTGTGGCGGATGCCTTCGAGGTAGTCCGCGGCGGCGAGTACAGGCCGCTCCGGGGCTGTACCGGCGTCAACGACACGACATCATGCCTCCCAGACGAGATCTGCATGCATCGGCGCTGCGTCGACGCTCGGGGACTAGTACCTCCAATCCCTAAGGATCCTGCAGAGCGGACAGCACTAGCGGACTACATGGGCAACCGGATCAAGTTCCTCTTCGGCCCCCTGCTCAATCGAGAGCGTAACTTGAACAGTGCGATGGTTGCCCTTGATGCCATGCGCTCCGCGGAGGACCGCTACCGCTTCTGGTTCTCCTTCGTAACGGCGCTCCAGAGGCTTCAGGATTCTCACTCCAGCGCCTACGGCTTGATCCATTTTGGTTTCGATGACTTCCCAGGAAGCATCCCTTTTGGTGCCTGTTTTGTAGGTGGAGACGCAGACCTGACCCACGAGCAAGTCCCCCGGGACCAAGAGCTTCCGGATGTGCTGGTGAGCCATATCGGAGGCAACACTTGGGGCCTCAAAGCAGGGGATCGGCTGGTGGCCATTGACGGGGAGCACCCGATAACATGGGCGAAGAAGCTGGAGGGGCGCTCTTGGCATGCGGAGCAGGTTAACGATCCCGCGTCGGTGGCCCAGCACATCGAGTCACTCCGGCAAAAGATCCCCATGCTGGCTTACACCATCACGGTGATCCGATGCCATGGTGGGTCAAACTGTGGGTCGCCCGAAACGCTGATCGTGGCAGAGCAGAAACCCGACGAACTCCCCTTGCCGCACGTGGCCTGCGACAACCGACCCAGGAACCACTTTCCCGGACAGCCCGAGGACCACAACCTCGGTGGGAGTGTCTTCTTCGGTACCGTGAGTGAGAGCAACGAGGTGGAGCGTATCCAGGGCATGGCTTGGAACTCCCTTTACGGCGCGGGAAGCTTCACAGCGATGCAGATCGAGGATGCTGTGCGCTCCTTCCGGGAAAGCAAGGCCCGGGGGGTCATCCTGGATCACCGCACTGGCAACGGTGGCACCAAAGATGCGGCAATGCCCATCCTGGGTTTCGTATCGCCACCCAAGTACTCTGAAGTGGGCGTTTGGCGCGTATTCCTTGACGATATGGGGCCCAAAGATATTGCCGAAGGCCTCGCCCTTTTCGACAAGATCAAGGATGATCCTTTCCATATTGTGCAGGTCGGCTCCACTGATGCAGTGCTGGATGTACCGGTGGCCCTGCTGCTGACTCGGGACGTGTCAGCCAGTGACTACTTCCCCAATGCTTTCAAGGGTTCCCCCAAGGCTCGTATCTTCGGCCCCCACCCTACCAATGGTGCTTTCTCCACGTTCCTCGACCTCTCATACTGGCTCTCCCTCTCCTTCCATCTCGCTGCCCACGATACGCTCAACCACGATGGCACTATGCTTTGCGCCCGCGGTGTCGTTCCAGACGAGATCGTCGAGCCCCGGCAGAGTGACCTCGTCCAGGGCATCGATACCGTGTACGAGGCGGCCCTCTCCTGGGTCCGCGCCAACCTCAAACCGCAGGAAACCCCGTGATACCCTGGAAAGTCGCAGGACTGCTCTTTCTCCTCAGTCTCTTTGCCTGCGGCGGTGAGGGGACACTCAGGATCCGTGATCGCTCAGGCCAGAACGTAGCAGGCTCCGGCAGCGCAGGCGACGGCCTGGCCGGGGCTCCCAATGCACCCCCTACTGTGCTAGCAGGGAGTGCTGGTCAAACTAGCGGGGGACAGGGTGGTGGAGCGGGAGCACCAATCTCCCCCATTCGCACTGTGAGTCAGCGCAATATCTTCGGCAACGTGGCAGCTTCCGATAACCTGCTCTGGGATGGTGACTTTGAGTGGTCCGGAGCCTTTCTTTCCCAGTATGCCTGGTCCTCAGGAAAATCCTGGAAGCCTTCTGAAGCACCGGAGATCAAGGTGCTTGCTGCCTGTCGCTCCGGGATGAAGTGTGCCCGAGTCGAGAAGGGCGGATCCATGGGAGGAATCGGTGTCTCTCCCCGCACGCCTACCACCAGGATCC